>JAKQFZ010000091.1 GCA_029558215.1 Candidatus Omnitrophota bacterium | reverse complement strand
CCTGATGAAGATGATCCCGGGCATGAGTCAGATGCAGCAGATGCAAAATGTCCAGTTCGATGATCGAGAACTTGTGACTGTTGAGGCGATCATCAACTCGATGACTCCCAACGAGCGGAGTAATCCGAAAATCATCGGTGACAGCCGTCGGAAGAGAATCGCCATGGGGAGTGGCGCATCTCCGATGGATGTTACTAAACTACTGAAGCAATTTGAGAAGAGCCGACGACAGATCAAGCAGATGATGTCACAGATGGGTGTTGGTATCGGTGGGAAACTTGCGCAGTTTGGCAGCAAGGTGACCCATGTTGCCGGCAATGTACTCCGTCAGAAGGAAAAAGCAAAACTTAAGAACCGAGCCAAGAGAAAGCGTGAGAAGAAGCGCAGGAAGTAATAAGCATCCAGGAGGAAAGGATTATGTTTCACAGACAGTTGGTTTTCGCGATCGTGGTTCTGTCCTTTGCTATGACAAGCATCTCCGTTGCCCAGGCCTTGGTGGATGATGCGACCGGACAAATTGTGCTTCCTGTTGATGAGGAGTCGCCGATAGTGGCTCCTGAGGCACCGGCATCCGAGACAGAGATTACTTCCTCGGAAGATGCTGTGGAATCGGAACCGGCTGCTGCAGTGCAGCCAGAGTCAGCAACATCCGAACAGCCGCAAGAAAAGCAGCCCGAACCAGTTGCTGCACAGGAAACCGAGAGCCTTCCCTATGCAATCCCCCGACTTGCCCTGAATGAGGTCATCCCTGGATTTGTACTTCCTGATGTTCTTGGGGACAGTGTTCGAGTTCCTGAAGATGTGGCCGCTCAGTATGTCGTTATCTTGTTTTTTCGAGGTGCCTGGGATCCCTACGCGCAGAGACAACTTCAGAGCATTTCGGGAAAGTACCAGACGTTGAGGGGTCTGAATGCTTTCGTTGTGGCTATTTCTGCAGACAGTCCGGACGCACTAGCTACACTGCGCAAGGCCAACCTTTATCCGTTTCCGATTCTCCATGATGTGGACAGTGTTGTCGGCAGAGCATTCAAAGTCTACCGACCCGAGATGCGTGAGGATATGCCCGCATGCTTCATCCTCAACAGTGAAGATCGGCTGGTCTTCTTCCAAAAGGCCGATTCGGGTCCCGAATCGCTGAAAGTTGAACAACTGGTATCGGTATTGACAGACCTGGCTCGTCAAACGAGGTGACTGGAGACTTTTTGTGCGAGGAAAATCTCCTGCTGTGTCGGGAGAACCAATAGAGAATCAAGCATAAATCTAAGGAGGCTAATGGAATGGCGGTAAAGATCCGCTGCAAGCGAATGGGTAACAGGAATCGTCCCTTTTTCAGATTGGTGGTTGCAGACTCTCGATTCCAAAGGGACGGGCGGTTTCTCGATATTCTGGGTCACTATGATCCATTGCAGGAACCCGCTCGTGTGGAAATCGACAAGGAACTCACTCTGAAATGGCTGGGACGCGGTGCTCAGATCTCCGAGACGGCCAAGAGCTTACTCAAGAAGACGGGCATCTACCAAGAGTACCAACAGCATCTCGCCGAAGCCAAGAAGAAGAGGAAGGGAGCTGCTGGGACAACGGAGGAGGCATCTGTCCAGGCCGACGATTCTCAGTCGTCAGATTCGGCTTCACAGCAAGCCCCTGACGCCTGAATCGAAACGCGACAGAACAAGTTTCAAGACAATTGCTTTGAGAAGTAGCAGTTACTGCAATCGCATCGGAGACTCTCTCAGCGTTCTCTCAGGAGCCGCATCACGTGTGCTGTTTGCCTGATGAACGTCTCATGCCTGTTCTATTCTTGATACCTTTGTGGATCAAGTCTGATGCAGACTCACTCCGAGCGATCTCGAGGAGGTAATCAATGAAGGATCTGCTGACCTATCTGGTTAAAGCACTTTCCGAGCGTCCCGACGAGATCGCCATTGACGAGAAGTCGGAAGGCTCGCTTGTCAGTTTCACCGTACGTGTCCCGCAGCCGGAGATGGGAAGAGTCATCGGCAAAGCGGGAAAGACTGCAAGGGCAATTCGTGTGCTGGTCAACACAGTTGCCTACAGGAATAACAAGAGGGCAAACGTTGAATTCCAAGAGGAAGGAAATGCCTGATCGTTCCGTTGCTGAGACTCCCGCAACGGTCGATCTTGACGGCTGGGTTGCCTTCGGGAAGATCGTTCGTGCCCATGGGATTCGAGGCGAGTTACGAATCCATGTTTTTCCTAACCAGCCGGATTTCTGGGATAGTGTTACTGAAATCGCGGTGCAGGCTCGTTCCGGTTCAACTCAGCTGTGCCGTCTGGAATCGCTTCGTCAGGCACAACCCGATCAATGGCTTGTCAGGCTCACCGGTTTTGAGTCACGAGAACAGTCTCAGGCTTTGAGCGGAGCAACAGTCTATATTCCTGAAGATATTCTTCCGCAATTGGAAGAAGGTGAGTATTACACCTTCCAGCTTCTGGGCTTGCGAGTCGAGTCAGAGGAAGGCGAGACGCTTGGAATGGTGGTGGATTTCGAGAGCATGCCGGCAAACGATATCCTGATAGTGCAAACGACGGATACGCGTTTCCCGTTGCCGGTGGTTCGTGAGGTTATTCTTAATGTGGACATTGCCGGCGGCAGAATAGTTGTTTCTCTGCCGGAGGGTCTCCTTGAGCTGGAAGCCTGATGCGAATTGATATCCTGACCGTCTTTCCAGAAATGTTTCAAGGCCCGTTGGATTTCAGTATTGTGTCACGAGCAGTTCACTCAGGGATCGTAGAAATCCAGATTCATGATCTTCGGGACTTTACCGAAAGCCCACAGCGCAAGACCGACGATGCGCAGTTTGGCGGTGGAAGTGGGATGCTCATGAACGCTCTCCCCATTATCAGAGGGGCAGAAGCCGTTCGAGATATGGCATTGGAGTCTTCGCAGGTTCGAATAGTGTTCCTCTCCGCTTCTGGCAAAGCCCTGACGCAGAGCCTTGCTCGCGAGCTTTCCCTGGCCGAGCAACTTGTGCTGGTCTGTGGCCATTACAAGGGCGTTGATGAACGCGCCATCGAGTATTTGAACGGTGAAGAGATTTCCATCGGAGACTACGTTCTCTCCGGTGGAGAGTTACCCGCCATGGTTCTTGTGGACGCCATCGTTCGCCTTCTTCCGGGAGCGGTTGGATCGTTGGACTCGGTCGAGGAGGACTCATTCTACGATGGCCTGCTGGAGGCTCCGCGTTACACCAGGCCTCAGACCGTTCGAGGCCTGAGCGTTCCAGAAGTCTTGCTCAGCGGGGATCATGCTGCAATTGACGCATGGCGTCTTGAGCAGTCCTTGCAGAGAACGAAAGAACGGCGACCCGATCTCTACAGCAAGTGGACGAAGGAACATGAATCCCATCAGGAGGCATTAGAGATGCAAATTGTCCATTCACTCAGTGTCAATCCCACCCCAGTTTCCCAGGATGCCAGCGGTGTGAGCATTCGCCCATTGCTGGCTGATAACGTGGGTGCACGAAAGTTTCACATGCGCCTTTTTGAGGTTCAACCTGGCGGTCACACCCCTCATCATGAACATGAATGGGAGCACGAGGTGTACATCCTCCAGGGTTCTGGTGCGATAGTTTCCGACGAGGGCGAGATGGAGTTCAAGGCAGGAGATGCTATCTGGGTCTCCCCTAAGGAGCGTCATCAGTTCAAAAACACAGGAGCTGAGAATCTCCGCTTCCTGTGTCTTATCCCAACTATGGGAACATGCACCTAGGAACTGTCTAGCGCCTTCGAACATATCGGCCACACCCAGTATTCAGTGTGTGCCCGTTTGAGTCACAGAAAGACCCACATTGTTGGGCAGTCTCTTGGGAGGGTGCAATTCTCCGACGCTTCTTTCCTTTCATCCTGGCGTCCCTTCTAATTCTGGCGATCTGGGTTTCGCGGCGTGAACCCTATCGCACCACCAAAGCCATGCAAACTTCGACCATGGCAGTAAATCAAGATCCTTCCGTCGAAAGCATTTCACCTTCTGTCGCTGCCGCTGATCGTTGTTTTCTCCCCAGTGCCACAAGACTGGATATCTCATTGTCTGGGGAATGGGAGTTTCAGCCTTCGTCCCTGGCACTTGAACTGCGGGAACCTATGAAATGGGAAGATGCAAGAGTACACGTTCCTGTTCCATGGAACGTGAACTCATTCGCTGCAGACTCCGGTGGCGATTTCCGCTGCTTCCCCAGCTATCCCAAGGAGTGGGATACCATTAGGGCAGGATGGCTTCGTCGCACATTCACCGTTCCCAAGAGCCTTCCCA
>JAKQFZ010000089.1 GCA_029558215.1 Candidatus Omnitrophota bacterium | reverse complement strand
CTCCTGACTCGCCGCCGCCAAAGTACGACGAACGCTGGAACGCCAGTTCTGGAAACAGCTTGGCGAGTGGGTTCGTCTGCGAGATGATCTCCCGTGCAAACTCACCCATCGCCTGCATGGGCGTAGCCCCGGCCTTGATCGGCGCGCCAAGCCCCTGTGCAAAGCTGAACGGCAACTGCACCAACGGTGCCATCGCACCGTACATCGGCTCCTCCATGAACCCAAGGGTGGACAGGAACTTCATGCCGCCCGGTTCGTCAGCGGGCAAGCCGATAGCAGTGGTGCGCTGCACTGACTCAGGCAGCAGTGGCGTGTCGGCACGCAGGGTAGCAGTACGCTTGGCCAACTGGGACAGCGTGCCACCTGGACGCTCAAGCAATGTCTTCACCGTCCACGGCAAGATGCCCTTGTGGAAAGAGTTTCCGGTAATGACGACTGCCCCTTTGTGTCTCATTACCCATGTCCCGTTAGGTGTAGTAGGACACCACACAACTCCATTGTATTTGACTCGATCAATTCCATTCTGAACTCGATAGTGTGTTCGCTTGCGAACGTAACATCCCTTCGGGTCATGTGCTGGAGAAAGATTTGCCGCTCGCCCTGTCATAATGCACAGAATTTGAAACGCTTCCAGTACGGGCATGTTCGTTTCGAGCGTCTGTGTAAAATGAATCGGGTTCCCGTCCTCGTCATAGTTTCCTTCGGCATTGAACATCGCATCCCACATTGCGTCCGCAGCTTCGCGCGACAGTCCGCACACAATTGAAGGCAAGTCGCTCTTGGATGAGAAAACTTTCCTGATTTCAGACACGTCTTCAAGCGACACAGGAACGCAAACTACACCAGTTTCAGGATGCGGCTTCCTTGCTTTGGTTCCAAGTAGAGAAATGACATCGCTCAAGCAATTCTTCGGACTCTGGTAAACCATCATTTCGCAGTGATTTCCACGATAACGAAAGTATCCATCGGTCACTACCCACCCAAGGATTGCAGCAAGGCGAGGAGACAGGATACTATCACGCTCTTGATAGTCTCCTGTTGTCATCAGTCTGTAGTCATCCTTTCCTAGAAACTGATATGCCATCACGATCTTCCTGTTCCACGGCGAATCTTCGGATCTGCCTGTAGAACGATCACGATATTCAACCGGCCAGCGATGGTTTTCAGTGCAAAGAAACTCAATAACAACTCCATCGTCTACAGATTTACGTGGCGATCTCTTCTGGATTCGCAGCAACTCTCCGATGAAATCAAAGTGAGCCACTCCAGCAAGCGGCTGCCATTCAAGAACTCTACTGTCCATATTCATGGTCAAGACGAGTTCATTAGGAGACAACTGATCGTATGTCTTCCACCCACTGGACGTAAGAATTTCATGGTCGGTTGGTACGCACCAAAACGGAATGAGTCTTTTCATCACCCTGTCCGCTTGCGTGGTGAACTGCGGAGAGTAGTCCACCTGTAGCTGACGCACCCGATCGGCAGCAGCCTCCCAGCTCATGCCCTTGGAACGCATGTTCAGAAACGCAGCGATTCGGTTCTCACCTTCGATCCAATACGAGCCAGACGAACCAAGAGTTAGCCACGGATCTAGTGCTTTATCTATCTTCGTTGGATCAATACGTCGTACTGGTTGCCATGCGCTGGTTATTCCAGGCATGTCGAGTGGCATTCCACCCACAGGCACGATCTCGTTTAAGTCCTGCATCCCGCCGTGATGTGTGACAACCTTGTGCGCAAAGAGTTTCTCTCGAATAATTCGGCTTGCCTCTTCCTCAGTGACAGCACCATTAAAGTACCTCTTTGACGCTCCTGACATCGCCTTGCCAGTGCGAAGAATGCTGTCTCCGTGTGCATAGTCTATCGGATTAAAGTTGCCGGCAGTAAAGTTGCGCACCATGCCGGACCAGAAGTTGCGGCTGTGGAACGCTGGCCAGGGCAC
>JAKQFZ010000079.1 GCA_029558215.1 Candidatus Omnitrophota bacterium | reverse complement strand
CGCTCCAAGAGTTTCTGGTTCCTTTTGAGTCCCTCTTCCTGTTTCCTTAGAAAGACGTTTCTTACCCAGTCTTTATGAGGTGGCAACACCTCGCCGTCTCTCATCTTGCCCGCCAACAGAGGCCGAAACCCGTGCCAATCTGCGTGTTTCCCGCTCTCCAGATACTCATGCGCCTTGACTATGGCGTCTTCAATATGGTCGATGCGCTCGAAAACAGCTTTTGCCTTTGGATCCATGATCTTCTCTGGCGAACGTTGAACTAATCCTCAAATGGAGCCGCCAGCGGCGGGTTCATTTGTAGGGTTCAGTTCTTTGTTAGGGAGAGTCAACCTCTCCCATTTCTTGTCATCAACTGGTTTCTCAAGAAACTCATCCAGATCCCTGAATCCCTCCCGGGATTCGGGCTGGAGGCAGATACAGCTGCACGAATGAGCATCACATCGCCAGAGACCGCCTTGGCTGTCTCTGGCAACGCAGATGTCCCCAATCCAGTGTGTCTCGTCTTGATGAAATGAGTGGGTGACGATGTACGCCCAGTTGCCGTCCTGAAACGTCACAAGGCCGCTTCCCTCAAGCCACAGCTCAAAACAGTCGGCACCCGTTGTCGCGTGGGTCCAAGAGAACACCTTGGGGCGCTTGCTCCAAGGCTTTGGCTTGAATGCGTTCGCATGGGCGACGGCGGCCTCGACCCATTCCTCAGGACTGGTGGCACCGAAAGTTGGTCCCCAGTGAATCTGGAGCTTCCACCAAATCACGCCCCCGGCAACGGCCACGATGAGCAGCAGTGCGAAGGCAGAGAGGCATATCTTCTTCCTTCTTTTCATATCCCTAACGTCGGCTCTCAGCTTCGGCGCGATAGCGACGTAAGCTGGAGAGCATGGTTCGGCTGTTCCGTCATTCCTTTGTGGCTGCGTCGATGGCTTGAAGCTCGAGATTGATCTCTGTGAGCCGGTTCTCACGCTGCATCATGTATGGGTGATTCGGGAGGAACTTGTCCCTGTGAGCCGCAATCTCCAGATTGAGTCTGGTCGCTTCCTTTGTG
>JAKQFZ010000059.1 GCA_029558215.1 Candidatus Omnitrophota bacterium | reverse complement strand
TGTAGTCACGTCAAAATCGGGGGATTCAGAAGAGCTTCAGCTGGAGCCCTTTGGTCGGGAAGAAGATGGGGCCCTTGCTTCTGTTGATACCGTTTCTGAAACATCAGCGCCGAATGATGGACGCCTTACTGTTCACGGAGGAGAGGAAGTGACTGTCCGGTACGTGGACAAAACTAATTCTGCCGGCAAACAGAACGTGAAGATTACGGCGATGTCCCAAATTGTCTCATCTGGAGTGGTATCTTTTATGGACGGGGCATACAGGCAGAGGGTCAAGGGTGTTTTTGCAGACCAGCCGGCTTTTCTGCAACTGCGCGATCTTGATCTTGATGTGTCTCCGGGCCCTGACCAGGTGAAAGTTGCCGTCATTGCGAGTTATCTCAAGCCCAGGCCCACGGCAGATGAGATTGCACAAGGTGCCGAACCCGTCACAGACGAAGAGAACACTTGGATTGAGAGATCGAGGATTGATGTAACTCTTGTCGAGACCGGCGATCGCACTGGTGCCTTCCATGGGCGATTTACACCTGTTATACCCAAGGAGGGCGCCATATTGGCCGGCGATGCATTGCTCAAAGTTGGGCCTGAGGATACGGTTACTGTTGAGTATGATGATAAACGACATCTTGAGGGAACGAATCCCGAACTGAGAACAGCCCAGGTGGTCGTGTTGATTGGTGGAAGCACGGAACCGCAGAGCATTGTTGCCAATGCGAGTGATGCTACCATCCAGGCCCGGAAGCTGTTGCTGGAGGCACAGCTTTTGCACAAGTGGGGAGGCATTTTCAAGGAGGTGGGGCTGGAAAGCCATGCCAACTCCAAGGCTGAAGAAGGACTTGAACGGATCGCTGAAATTCTGACGCTGTCTGCTCGATACAGTCTTGAACGTTCGGTTGTTGAAAATGCTTATGCCACAAAATGGGATCTTCAGCTGGTCCAGGGCAAACTTGACGCCGCCATAGCCACATGTACCGCTCTTGTGAAACTCTACCCGGATACAATTCTGGCTGATCTGGCCTTCATGCGGATTGCCCAGGCGCGCGTTGCTGCGGATGACCCTAGGGATATCAGGGAAGGCATCCGTGTCTATGCATCAGTCCTGAAACTGCCAGCTTCGCCAAATAAGGCCGAGGCACAGTTCAGTATTGCAAAGGCACTGGAAAAACTTGCCAAGGTCAATTCCAAACCGGAACA
>JAKQFZ010001151.1 GCA_029558215.1 Candidatus Omnitrophota bacterium | reverse complement strand
CGCGCTGAAGGAACATCCCCCGACGGATGGATGACCTGCCAACCGTCGGAATGTGCCTGGGTCGTCATCAGGAACAATAGGCTGAGAAGAACAAAACTGTCTCGCCTCAGTATTCGGAACGTGTTCGCATAGCCTTTGTTTGGCTCAGCTAGATAACGGCCAACCGATCGTCTGTTCTCCATGAGATGACCTCCTTGTTCGCGGTTCACACCACCAAGAATCATTCTTTTATTCTGCCCCAAGTCTGCTGTGATTGCAAGCCGGCGCAAAGCCGGACATCCAAACATCCTCAGAAAAAAAATACTTGACAACATTTCGGAGAGTGTATACTGTTCTAGTAGTGTAGACAGTTAAGTGAGGATTCCGATGATTATCAGAATAGAGAAAGCGACCGGTGTTCCGATCACGAGACAGATTCTCGACCAGATTCGAACACACTGTGCGTCCGGTGCCTTGCGACCTGGGGATCAGTTGCCAAGCGTGCGCGAACTGGCAGGTGAACTCATGGTGAACCAGAATACGATCCTGCGTGTTCTGGAACGCCTTGAGTCGGAAGGCTTGATCGAACGACGCCACGGCCTGGGCACCTTTGTGACCGACAAGGCGGCGGGCGATCCGATGAAAGTGCAGATGGAACAGTTGAGTGCGGAAGCAGATGCCTTGGTGCATCACGCGGAGGCACTGGGTATTGGGCAAAAGGAACTCAGCAAGATGATCTCGGCGTGCTATGCGCGGAAGAACGGGGACTGAGGATGGTCACAGTTTGACCATCGGAAAGGTGATCAATGATGTCGGATTATGCAATTGAGATTCAGGGTTTGTCGAAGTCCTTCGGCAAAAAGCAAGTTCTCAATGGACTTACGATGAATGTGCCATGGGGAGAGACCTTTGCGTTTCTGGGACGAAACGGAGAAGGCAAGACGACGACAATTCGGATGGTTCTGGGACTTCTGGCGAGGGATGAGGGCACGCTCCGAGTCG
This sequence comes from Candidatus Omnitrophota bacterium, assembly GCA_029558215.1. Lineage (GTDB taxonomy): Bacteria > Hinthialibacterota > Hinthialibacteria > JAKQFZ01 > JAKQFZ01 > JAKQFZ01. The sequence goes on along the minus strand of JAKQFZ010001151.1, from coordinate 6,435 downwards.
GTGGCATGTCTCCTGATTCGGATGCCTTGAAGATTCGCGAGCAGGTCGGATACCTTGCCGAAGACCAGCACACGTTCGGATGGATGACTGTCGAGGAAGTGATCGGTTTCACCAGCGCTTTCTATCCGACTTGGGACAAGGACTACTGCCAGAAACTCACAGCAGATCTTGATCTGCCGATGAAGACGAAGGTCAAGAACCTGTCAAAAGGTCAGAACGTCCGACTTGGACTGCTTCTCGCGTTGGCTCACCGACCCAAGATCGTCGTTCTTGATGACCCGACGTTGGGACTTGATCCCATCATGCGCAAGGCGTTCATCCGAGACATCATCCAGCACCTTCAGGGCGAAGGGGTGACGGTCTTTTTGAGCACGCATCTGCTGTATGAGATCGAGCCAGTTGCGGATCGGATCGCCATCCTGGATGGAGGGTGCATCATCCGGGAAGCGCCAACCGAGAAACTTCTGGAGAACATCAAGAAGTTTGTCATCGCCTTGGACTCTCTCGAAAAGGTCAGCACTCTCAATTGTCTTCTGGACTTCGTTGTCTCAGGACGGCAGATCGCACTTGTCGCCGAAAGAGCTGCAGAGACGCGGGACACGCTGAGACAACTGGGTGTGGGTTTTGAGGAGAACAACATGAGCCTGGACAGTATTTTTGAGGCTTATGTCGTCGGGAACAGGGGGAAGATCCATGGATAGACAACTTCTCTGGAAAGAATGGACTGAACACCGTTGGAAGATGGCATTGGGTTGTGTTCTCCTGATGGGGCTTGCCTGGATCGGTCTCAGAACGAGAGTCATTCCGGACGAAGGAATCTACGCCATCTGCATCATCATCGGGGCAGGTCTGATGCCTTTGTTTGTAGCAATGGGGGTTACAGGAACCGACCAGTCGGAAAACAGTCTGGGCTTTCTGCTCTCACTGCCAGTGTCCAGCGCGCGAGTTTTCAAGGCAAAGCTGCTGGTTGCGACACTCGTCGTCCTTGTTCCTCTGTTGGGTTCACTCGTCGTTTGTCTGCTTCTTTCCGCAGGAAGAGAGTTTAGAGTCGCACTGCTTCTGTGGGGCTATGGAGTCGGAATCTGGTTCGGTCTTCAACTGCTCATCTGGACGGTCGCCTTTGGCATCCGGGCGCGCTCGGAAACAGGCGTCGCGACAGCGGGTTTGCTGGTTGTGTTCTTCTGGGCGTTGTACATGTTCGTCGGGGAGACGACGATCTGGGGGCGTGCAGAACAGTTGTTCTGGACTCTGACACCACTTGGGCTTCCAGCATGGCTCAGTAACCACGATGGGAGCTGTCCTCGGGGCTTTCGTCTGCTGACGTTCATCATAACCCTCAGTGTACAGACGGCAACCGCAGCTTTCTTGATTCGGTGGAGCATTCAAAGGCTCTCCCTCGCATACAGGAGAAACTCATGACAAAGACAAGTCCCTTGCTCTGGAAAACGTATCGTGAACTTCGATGGGGAGTGCTGATCTGCCTTGCCGCGATTCTCATCCCATCCTTTATGGACGGCTTGAGTCGGATGCATCGGATGCCCGGCACACCGTTCATGCTAACCGTGCCGTCTCAGTTCGTCTCTGTTTTTGGAGCCGTTCTTGGGCTGTGCATTGCTGTTGCCCTCACATGCGGGGATCTTCGCGAACCCTTCGCGTCATTCTGGAGATCAAAACCCATTCCCGTCGGACGCTTTCTCTGCGTGAAATACTTCGGTGGGCTTGTGGCGCTGTTGATCATCTTCTCCATCCCTTTGCTTCTCGAGACACTCACCTCCAATTACGGGCGCGAGAGAGAATGGTATCTTTGGTTTTCCAGCTACACGGCAAATATCGCCTGGACAACCCCTTGGCTTGTTCTCATGGTCTACTCCGTGGCATTTCTCATCGGCTGCGTGAATCGAAGTACGGTGACCACGGCATTGCTTTCTCTGGGGGCGGGTCTGCTGATTGTCTTTGCGCCGTTGCTGCTTCGACCGATCTCTTTCATGTCATTGTTCGAGTGGATGGTCAACCCACCCATCCATCTCTGGCCTGTGGCGAAGCACTATTTGTCCACCCGAAGCAGGTATTTCTTCGTTCTGTTCGAGTACGGTGTCTACATTGAGAAGGGATACGTGCTCTTTGCGATCTGCTCGCTGCTGATCAGCGCTGCTGCACTGTTTCTTTCCATCGTGACCGTGAAGAAGAACATCACGATCGACGCGCGTCAGCGGACGATCTGCTGGTCGCTGGTGGCGGTAGTCCTGCTGTTAAGCCTGGGCGTTTCAACAGAACTCGGGACGAACATGGAATCAGACGTTGTCTCATTGCCCGAGTACTGCAACTTCATCAGTTCGCTTCACCAGTTCGGCGACCGAACCTTTGCACTGATGCAACCGGGAATCATCAATGAGCACTTCCAACTTGCCGAGATTGACGCCTCTGGAAAGGCGACTTTCTCGAAGCGAATCTGGATGCCGGACAGATTCTGGAAAGAGGGAGATCAATCCAAGCCAGCCGTCTCCCAGTGGATTAAGCGTCCCGTCGCCTGGTCGCCAAATCAGCCAAATCGCGTGTACACCTTCATTGACCATTGCGAGCCTGAGGAAACCTTGCGCTATGGGCGAGAGTTCTTCAACTACAAGCGACAAAGACTGGAGTTGATTGCCCTCGACTTGGATAGGGCACGCGAACCGTTGCCCGACAATCGCCATGAAGACATAGATCCGGTTTTGGCTTCCATAGACATGTCCGCCTATCTCAAAATCAGTGAGGATCAAGGGATAACGACCTACAATGATGCTAGCTGGCCACTGTTTCCAGAAATGTCTGCGTATGGAAATCACCTTTTCATTCTGCATCGAGGACGGTCAGTGCTGCTGTTCGACATCTCAGGGGAGTTGGGCATTCCGAGATTCATTGCCGAGCAACCAGCGGACAAGATTTTCACCCACATGCTGTCCATGGGTCAGGGCAACGAATGGATTCTCCCTGCTGTAGAAGGACTGGATGATGAGGATAACCTGCGATTGCAGATCGACCTTTCACCAATAAGCGCTTTCTCGCTCTGGGGAGACGTACTCGCAGAGAAGAGATCAAACGAACGCGACGAGCTGGTCATCCACCGCTTGGAATCGCTGGAGGAAAGAGGGTTTGACCAACCGAAAGGAACATCAGCAAGTCGCGCTCGATTCTCCGTAGCCGGGGTCTATCCGATACCTCTGTTGTCTCGCCTGCTCGGCTCAAGGTCAAAGCATTTTGAACTCAGGGACGGTCTGTTGTTTGATGTCACGAAGACTGTTTCCGATTCCCTGATGGTCTATGATGTTCGTGACCCGGAACGCATCCGGAGGGTGGGACACTACAGCGTCCCCAATGACCAGATCAGGGCACTTCTGCCGCTTGCGGATGGACGAACGCTTCTGGGAGGCTACAAACTGCATGTGGTTCAACCACCGAAAGGATAGAGAGAAACCTGCTATTGCAGATCGACAACAGGAAACCGGAATGCGACTTGGTTGCGGTACCAACGTCCTCATTCCTTCCTCTCTCGTCTGCAATGATGGTCCCTGTTTCGTAGGGGCATGATTGCACGGCTGTTAGAGGGGACATTATTGCTTTGCTACCACAATGACCCATCCAATGTGTTGTCCATTTCGGATGGATATGGTATACAAGTTCAACACTGGGAGCCGAGCTATTTGTGATGAATGACAAAACGCAGCCCATCTGGGCAGTGACAGAAGAGAAGATTCGGGAAGCGGTGCAACGCATTGCGGAGATTGCCAATCCGATGGAAATCATCTGCTTCGGATCTCAAGCCCGCGGAAACGCGAACAACAATAGCGACTTGGATCTTATGGTCGTGTTGGAACACGTTTCGGACAAGGTTCAGGAATCTGTTCGACTGAGACGTGCTTTGAGTGGACTGATTATGGGTGTTGATATCCTTGTTGTGGACAAGGCAAGATTCGACTACTGGCGGGATACGCCGGGCAACGTCTATTACGAGGCAGTTCAAGATGGCAAGACCGTCTACCAAGCAGGTTGAGCAAGCAAGGCTTTTGCTGGACAAGGCTGCCGAGGATGAGCATCTGCTTGACGTTGTCATGGATGACGTAAGCGTAGCTGACGCCGTCTATGGTTTCCATTGCCAGCAGGCTGCTGAGAAAATGCTCAAAGCGCTTCTGTCCGCTCATGGCGCTTCGTTTCCTCGAACACATGATCTCACCGAGCTATTGAATCTTCTTACCGAAGCGGGTATTTCTTTGCCTGAGGAATTCACCTGGCTTGACTCACTTACACCATTCGCCGTCGAGCTGCGTTACGATCTTGTTGGATATGAAGGACAGATCGACCGAAGAGCCATTCGTGAAACTCTGCATAATTTGAGAACTCTGGTGTTGAAGGCTATTCAGGGGAAACCCGACTGAACTCGATCAACTTCTCTCTCGGCTGGCTTGTGTTATGGACTCCGACGGCATTGTACGAGGGAATTGTGAGACGACGGTTATCCCACGGCTTATCCTTTGGTTGTCATTCCAGAAGATGTCCTCGCCCATAACCGATCTCCCAACTGCACGGCTTGCTCCCCGTTGTAAGACGTGCTGGCAAAAAGTCCATGGTAAGAGTTCAACCTTCAGGTTGTCTTCTCATAAGTACTTGATAAAGACACACTAAAGTGTGAACTCATACACGTTCTCCCTTCAAAGTCCGACTTTTTGCCAGCGCGTCTTGTAAGCCAGAATGCACGCTGCGTGTCATAATTGGTCACCCGATAGTGTCATTTTGACGCTATGGTAAGATGTTTCTTGACAACACCGTACCGACTTCCCCTTGACAGCACTACTGTTTATAGATAGTATATACAGTAGCCTGAATGAAAGACGCAACGAAGAGAATACTACTGCATCCGATAACCTCTGCTGTGGCAAAACCACTGTACCAGCAGGTGGTAGATGCATTGAAGACAGAGATAACCGAAGGGCGGCTCAAATCGGGCGAACTGTTGCCTTCCTTTCGGCAGTTGGCGGAACAGCTCATGGTGAGCCTGATCACGGTCAAACGAGCCTACGAAGAGTTAGAGCGTCAGGGGATCATCTATCGAAGGCAGGGTATGGGGACTTTTGTGTCAGAGGACGGTCAGGACAGAAATCAGATGATCAAGAGAGAGAACGCGCAAACACTCATGCGCGATGCGCTGAAAGAGGCTCTGGAAAGCGGATTGAGCAGAGACGAAATACGGCAGATGTTCGAGCGGCTTGAAAAAGAGCAATTCTAAGACACAGGGGGAAGTTCATGAGCAGTCAGAACAGTCCTGAATCGGCGTTGGAGATCAGGGGTCTGGAAAAGACTTTCTATACTTTTCATCTGGGACCTCTCGACCTCACCGTTCCAGTGGGTGCGGTGTATGGGTTAATCGGACCAAACGGCGCAGGGAAGACAACCACGATTGACTTGGTCGTCGGTCTGGGGAGAAATGACTCAGGAACAATCAAGGTTCTCGGTTTCGATCACATCCGAGACGAAGTCGAACTGAAGAAGCGTGTCGGTTATGTGAGTCCGGATCTGGATTTCCTTGCGTGGCGAACTGTCGGTGCGCTCATCTCTTTCATTTGCGCCTTCTATCCTGAATGGGATTTTGACTATTGCGAGAATCTGTTGGCGCGGTTTCACCTGCTCAGGGATGCCAAGATCTCCGAGCTGTCACTTGGTGAGAGGACGAAACTTGCTCTTACTCTGGTTCTCCCTCGTCGTCCACCCCTGTTGCTTCTGGATGAACCGACAATCGGCTTGGACGCGATATCGAAAAAGGAATTCTTCGCGGAGATACTGAAATTGGTTGAGGATGGACACCATTCCGTTCTCATCTCATCACACGGTTTGTCGGATATCGAACGGTTTGCCGACCATATTGGGATCATCCACCAAGGCAAGATGCTGTCCGAAGGGCGTATTGATCAGATCATGGATCGTTTCTCCGTCGTTGATTTCACCTGTACGTCCGAATGCGGTGCTGGTGAGATCACTGGATGTCGTCTCTTGGAACGCGACGATTCCAGATATCGAGTTCTCATTGACCGCAGCACGGATGCCTTGGAAGCAATCCGATCTCGTGGCGCTCAAATGCTTCACGAGTCACCTTTGTCACTGGAGGAACTCTTCGTTGCATTGGTTAAAGAATGACGAGGTTCTAGCCCAAGTTATCTGGTTTCATGTGGGAAGGCGGCGCGGAACGCTGGCACTGGCGTTCATTGCAGTTCTGTTCATGATCCTTGGCTTCTTTCCGTGGGAAGCGGCAGAGCTCTTTTACGGCGTCTTAATGTGCTGGATGTTTGCCATCAACTGGGAATCCCAGGTTCCCCGACTCTTTGCTGTTCTGCCCATACCTCAGAAAATGAAAGCACGCGTCCGCTGGCTGACTCTAGTCGTTCTGACACCATTGACAATCAGCCT
>JAKQFZ010000048.1 GCA_029558215.1 Candidatus Omnitrophota bacterium | reverse complement strand
TATTCCGCAAGCAAGGCCGGTGGCGATCTTCAGGTACGTGCTTATTTTGTGACCTATGGACTTCCAACACTCATCACTCGCGCATCCAACAACTACGGGCCAAATCAGTATCCTGAGAAGCTGATCCCGCTGTTTATCACGAATGCAATGGAAGACAAACCTCTTCCCCTCTATGGGGACGGGCTGAATGTTCGCGATTGGCTCTATGTGGAGGATCACTGCCAAGGTATTGACACGGTTCTTCACAAAGGCAAATTGGGAGAAGTCTACAACATCGGAGGCGCTGAGGAGCACTCGAACATCGAGGTCACAAGAACCATTCTCAAAGAGCTCGGCAAGAGTGAGAGTCTGATCAAACCGGTCAAGGACAGACCGGGACATGATCGACGCTATGCGCTTGCCATAGACAAGATTAGGACTTTGGAATGGATGCCCGCAACGACCTTTGAGCACGGCTTGAAGAAGACGATTCAGTGGTACTGTGAGAATCAGAACTGGTGGCGTCCTCTCAAGTCTGGGGAGTTTCTTGAGTACTACAAGCGCCAGTATCAGGAATGCTGACTGAACTGCATGTCAAGAATTTTCTGCTTATCGAAGAAGCCCGACTTCAGTTTGAGAAAGGGCTGAATGTCCTTTCCGGCGAAACGGGACACGGGAAATCCATTCTTATAGATGCCTTCGCCCTTCTGCTCGGTGAGAAGGCCTCACCACAGATGATCCGCACGGGCGAGACAGAAGCCTTTGTGGAAGCGGTCTTTGATCTCTCCCATCGGAAGGGTCTTCTTCGGCGAATCCACAATGCGCTCAGCGAGAGTGGCGTTGATGTACCGTCAGAAGAAGGCACACTTCTGGTCAAACGTCTCATCCGTGCCGACGGCAGGAGTCAGGCCTATCTCAACGGAAGTCCGGTACTGGTCAAGACGCTCCGAGAGGTGGGGGATCTCCTGGTGGATGTGCATGGACAGCACGAACATCAGTCACTGCTGCATCGGAGTGTTTACCTGGACTTGCTTGATGCCTTCGCCGAGGTCGAACCGTTGGCAGAGCGCATCGCTGAGAATCACAGGCATTGGACTCATCTTCGACAGAGTTTGCTCAACAGCAAACAGCAGAAGCAACAGCGACAAGCACGGCTCGATGAAATTCAGGAACAGCTTGAGGAGATCGATACGGCAGAGTTGGATCCTGATGAGGAAGAGAAACTCAAGACGGAGAGGCGGCGTCTCCAACATGCCGAGCAACTCCATTCCGGTGCCATAAAGATCCATTCCCTTCTCCACGAAGGTTCGGAAGATTCTCATTCGTCCAGGGATCTACTGTGCGAAGCCCAGAAGACAATCTCGGAAATGGTTCGGGTCGAGGAGAACCTGCAGACATACGAAACGGAGTTGGAAACTGTTCTCGTCACTTTGGAAGAGATCGCCCGCCAGATGCTCGAATACGCGGAAGGCATCGAGTTCAGCCGCGAGGCACAGGAACGCACGGATCAAAGGCTTTTCGCTCTTCAGAATCTGAAGAGCAAGTACGGTCCCACGGTGGACGCCATTCTCGACTACGGCGAACAGATTCGCCGCGAAATGCAGAACTTGCGTAGAGAGCAGTCGGACTCCGAACACCTCGAAGAGGACTTGGCCAAGGTTGAGAATCAGCTGGTTGCCGACTGCGAGGAAATATCCAAGACACGTGCCAAAGCCGCCCAAACGCTTCAAAAGAAAGTGTTGGCTGAGTTTGCTGATCTCGGTCTCGGAGAGGCGCGAGTGGAAATATTCCTCACGAGTGAGGAAGCTGCCGAAGGTCTCCTGTTTCCCGATGGCAGGAGGTACCAGATCACAGCGAGAGGTCGGGAGCGGGCTGAGATAACCATGGCAGCCAATCCAGGACAGGCGATGGCAACGCTCAAAGAGGCGGCTTCGGGCGGGGAAATATCCAGGATCATGCTCGCGCTGAAGGCTGTGTTTGCCCGAGTGGATCAGGTTCCCACGTTGGTGTTCGATGAGATAGACATCGGCATCGGAGGACGCGCGGCTCAGACTGTTGCGGCAAAACTCCACAAGGTCTCCGAAGATCATCAGGTGATCTGCATCACCCATCTGGCAGCGATTGCATCCAAGGCAGACTGCAACTTCGCAGTCCAGAAAGAGCGGCGGGATGGCAACACATTCACCAATGTTGTGAGGCTCGAAGGGGAGGAACGCATGAAAGAGATCACTCGCATGCTCACCGGTTCCGACACGGCTGCTTCCAGAAAGACAGCTGAAGAGCTTTTGGCCAGGTCGGGAAAGGGGGAATAATGACTCCTGATCAGCAATTCCTTTTTGAATGGCAGCCCGAGCAATTGGAGCCACAAGACAGTCCCCCCATCGAGGGGGAGATTCCTCTCAACTTGGAAGTGCAGGATGGACGAACCTACAAGTTCATCAGCCAGGAAAGCACCAGGTTGACCCATGCGTTGCACTGGTATCCGTACGCATTTCTCCCGGAGCTTCCGAGATGGCTGATACAGAAATACAGCCACCCTGGGGAGTGGGTTCTGGATCCGTTTACAGGAAGTGGCACGGCAAATGTCGAGTCACTGCTTCAGGGTCGAAATTCCGTTGGAATAGACATTGACCCATTTGCCCGAATGCTGGCTGGGGTCAAGGTCACACCGCTTCAGACTCGGGTGCTTCACGATTGTCGTCGCTGGCTCGATGAACAGATCGAGCATTACACTCAACCGAGTTCCAGTCTCTTTCCCGTGTTTCCGTTTCGGGACTGTTGGTTCGACAGGTGCGTCGTTGAGGAACTCACCTTCATCAGAGCACAGATTGAGGCCTTGCGGGAAGGGCCTCTGAGCAAAGCAGACAAGCCTGAGGCAGATCGGTTCATCGCCCTTTTCCTAATCCTGTTTTCATCCGTCATCCGGAAGGTTTCCAGTGCCGATGATCAGTGCATCCAGACGGTCGCCCGCAAAGACCGGCGTCAGGAGACCACTCCCGGCTTGGTTCTGGATAGCTTTCGGAAGGCTATGGACACCCAACTTCCTCGGCTGGTGGATTTCGCGCATCGCTGCCCGAAGGGCATTCAAACGATCATCCCCGACGACAACGATGCCCGGGCAATTAGATTTCCGGACAATACTTTTGACTTGGCCGTAACTTCGCCGCCATCTGTCAATGCGGTGGACTATCCCCAGGCTCATCAGCTGGAGATTTACTGGCTTGGAATCGAGCGCACTTCGCTGGCACCACTAAAACGGCTTCACATTGGCACCGAGACCGTTTGGCAAAGTGAGTATCACTATCTTCACCGAACCGGTTTTCGCGATCTGGATGACCTCCTGAAGCGAATCTTTGACAAAGATCCCAAGCGCTCGTACATCCTCTACAAATTCCTGATGGATATGCGGCAGAATTTGCTCGAAGTCCGGCGTGTGCTGAAACCGTCGCGACGATATGTCATTGTGCTTGGAGATACTCGTATCCGAGGAGCTGCCGTTCAAACGTGGAAATACCTTAGTGAGATCGCTCAGCAAGTCGGCTATACGGCGGAGCACACTTTTGGTACAGAGGTCCTATCCCGGGACGAAGGCCATTCACGCCGAAGGAAATCGGGGATCGAACGCGTTCTGGTGCTCCGCAACGTAAAAGACTGATTCAGTTCTGGTTTTTCGCTTCTCGGCTCTGGCCAGGAATGACACACATGAATGGGGCTTTGGCTGGAGAGTGAAATAGCGTGAAGGGGAGTCTGCATGAATCCGCTCTTGTATCCGTTTGTGAGTGGCAACACATTCTTCATCGGAGCGATAGTCCTGGCAGTCTGCGTAGCCCTTTCCTATCTTTCTCAGGAACTTCTCGTAAGAGTGGCTCTGCGTTTCATCGCATCCATCGGGGTGATTGGGATTGCGTTTTCGACAACCGTCGTCCCTGGGCTCTTGTATTCACTTTGGATGATCGTTTCGGCGCTCTGGTTTGTGACCATGAGCCTCGAATCAGCGGCCAGAAGCAAAGCAGCGCACATTCTCAGAGGACTGCTGATCTTGTTCTCGCTGTTGGCAATAGCCTTCCAGATTCCCCATTACCGGCACCCCAGTCTTCCCAAAGAGTCTTTCGACCGATTCTATCTGATCGCCGACTCGATAAGTTCCGGTATCAACCAAGGTGAGACGACATGGCACGAGTTGATCCGTCGTGAGCATTCCGTTCAGGTAGTCAACCTGTCGAGACCTGGAGAGACGCTTCGCAGCTGTCTCCCACAGGCAAAGCAAATTCCGCCTGGAAGAGCGCTGGTTGTGCTGGAAATCGGTGGCAACGATCTTCTGAACCGATCCCCGTTGTCGGAATTTGAAAAGGATTTGGAGGAACTGTTTCGGCTTGTCTGCACACCGGAACGTGTCGTTGTTCTCTTTGAGCTTCCCGCACCACCCTTTATGACAGGCTACTGCCGTGTGCAACGCACTCTTGCCAAACGCCACGGAGTGAAGCTGATTCCTCGGCGTGTGTTTGCACGTGTGCTGAGCGGTGAAGGAAATACCATTGACAACTTGCACCTGTCGAACAAAGGGCATAGGATGATGGCAGATGAGGTTTGGAGCATTCTTTCACGAGTTCTGACTCCGTCCACCCAGAGGCATTGATATGCAACAGGAGATTCAAACGGCAATTCGAGACGTATTTGACCGAGAGCATCTTGCCGTGCTTGCCACGGTCAACGATGGGCAGCCTTACTGCAGTCTGGTCGCATTTGCATCCAGTTCTGACCTGAAAGAAATCTACTTCGCGACACGGAGAGACACCCAGAAGTTCCGCAATATCCAAAGGCAGCCGCAGGTCTCGCTTCTTGTGGACACACGCAACAATCGGGGCATTGATTTTCAAGATGCCGTCGCGGTAACAGTGCTTGGCAAGGTCAGGGAGCCAACCAGCCTGGAGAGGCTGGAACGTCTCAATACCTTCTTGGAGAAGGTGCCGTATCTGCGTGAGTTCACCGACTCCGAAGACTGCGCGTTGATGGTCGTGAACGTGAAGACCTATCTCGTGGTCTCCCAGTTTGAGGATGTGAGAGAATGGCATATCATGTGAGCGATTCGCAACGGGGAGTCAGAAGGGGGCAGAACGTGGTAACACTGTCAAGAGTCTGTGCACTTCAGATCTGTCTGAGCCTGATTTTCCTCAGTGGATGCTTCTCGACTCCGCTGGGTGGAGAGGTCTTTCGCGGCGAATGGTTTGACTACTACAATCGGGGCATGCACCGTCTGAGGTCTGGTGATACGGAATCTGCTGAAGGTGATCTTCGGCGCGCACTCGCTCAGCGCCCTGGTGATTTCGATTCAGTGCGCACCTATGGCGTTCATTTCCAGTCCTACTATCCTCATCGTGAGCTCGGCATTTTGGCGCTGGAACGGGGTGACTGGGAAGACGCGCTTCGGGAACTGGAGTCTTCCTATCAGAAAGCACCCACGTCCAGAGGCATTCATTTTCTGAATGAAGCGCGCCGGATGAAGATCATCCGCAGTGACTTGGATCATTCTGATCCGGTGGTAGCCATCGAGTTGACCGCTGGCAAGACTTTAACGAATCAGAGGCATTTCCAGGTCAAGGGCACGGTCGAGGATGATACGTACGTTGCGTGGATAAGTGTCAACGATGAACCGGTCTTCTTCGAACTGAGCGAACCAAAGAGGTCCTTCGATGAGATTGTTTCATTGGTACCTGGCAAGAACATCATTACTGTTTCCGCTAATGACCTCGGAGGACGATCTTCGGAGAAGTCTATCGAAGTGGAACTTGACATACAGGGACCTTCATTGAGCCTCGACGAAACTCGGGTGGTTGCAGGCGCTGAGGGGCGCCGTCTGTGGATCAAGGGCGCTGCATTCGATCAGAACGGCATTGCCGAGTTCCGCATCGCAGAGAAATCCCTGGGACAGTCAGATCGGATTGACCTGGCGGAATGGTTCCCCGTGGAATCTGACCAGGATTCCGTTGACTACTTCCTGAAGGATCTATGTGGCAACGAAACCCGGGGCAAGATTCATCTGGACGGTGTGGCTCAAGGAACGGATCAAGGACGGCTGCCCGAATATCTGCGGGAACCCGTTCAAATGGGACTGCTCCATCAGACACCTTTATTGCTTGCCGGTCTCAATCCGACGATTCCTTCTTGGGCTCGCATTGCCGCTGTGGACAGGGGGCCAGCGACCTTTGATTTTGGACGGCTTTCGACCTTGAACCGAGTTTACCGAAGAGACTTCTTCATCAACGGCTCGGTCTACGACGCTGATGGCATCGCAAAGTTGAATCTCGATGGTGAGGATTACCCCTTCATCTCCGGAAAGGAAGTCCACTTCAGTCATTTTGCTGACTTGCAGTCGGGAACCAACACGCTTCGCTTTGTGGCGGAAAACGGCAAGGGTGTCATCACGTCTTCCACACTGGTTCTCGTCCTGGAACAGCCAGCGTGTCGTCAGGTTGCCAGCCGACTGAAACTGGCGTCGTACGGCTTTGCCGCGGAAGGCAACATCACTCCTGCAACTCGGGAAATGACACGTCGTTTGCTCGAATCGAAAGTGGCAGAGCAAGCACGGTTCAATCTTCTGGAACGTGAACTCCTCGACAAGATTCTGCTGGAGCATAAGATCGCCGAACTCTCTGAACAGCAATGGCCTACACTGACGAAATTGACGCCTGCTGATGTTCTTCTTTTCGGAAAGATCATTGAGTGGAGAGAGGGCTACGACATCTTTCTGAAGATTGTCAATGCCAAAACGCCAGATGTTCCGATTAACGAGATCAAAATCTACCAGCCACGCGGCGTGGGCATGGACGGGCTATATCGCAATATCAAAGGTCTCTACTATCTCCTGGAGAACGAGTTTCCCCTGGTTGCAGGCAAGGTTGTCCGTTGCGACGCAGCGCGGATCATCACGAACCTCAGTCATGCCCATCGCATCAGACCGGGTTTCGATCTTATCGTATATCGCCGCGGTGAGCCGATCATCGAAGACGGCATTGACTATGGTTGCCAGGAAGATGATTTGGGAATGGCAACCGTCGAAAAGGTTCTGGAGCAGGTCTCCTACGCAGTGACGGAACATGAATGCGGAGTGAAGACGGGAGACTTTGTCATCACGAGGTAAACAGACTCTGTGTTCAGTTCGTGGGGTGCGGACGCTCGAAGATCTGCAGCCGATGACCAACGAGTTACTACGTCAACAAATAAGGAGCAATGGCGGAGATGGATCTTGCGAATCTGAAAAGCAGTAGCGTTGTCAAGAGGTATCCAGGAAATCCCGTTCTCTCGGCGAAGGATATTCCTTATCATGCCACCTTGGTTTTCAACGCCGGTGTGGCGAAGTTTCGGGACAGATATGTCATGGTCTTTCGAAACGACTATGGTGTGGAAGGAAAGTCATTGCAGGGAACGAATCTGGGTATTGCCTTCAGCGATGACGGAATGCACTGGAAGGTCTCCGACAAACCCTGTTTCACGATGAAGACCGAGGAGATTCGCCGTGCCTATGATCCCAGACTCACTGTTGTTGAAGGCAGGTGCTACATGTGTTTTGCTGTTGACACACAGCACGGGATCCGTGGAGGCATCGCTGTCACTGATGATCTCGAGCACTTTGAAATTCTCAGTCTTTCCACTCCGGACAACCGAAACATGGTTCTGTTCCCAGAGAAGATCAACGGAAACTTCGCGCGTCTGGAGAGACCCTTTCCCATCTATGGACGTGGCGCTCCTGAGGCCTTTGATATCTGGTATTCAGACTCTCCCGACTGTAAGTATTGGGGCAACAGCAACCTGGTTCTGGGGTCTGAACAGGTGCCGTTCTGCAATTCCAAGATTGGGCCAGCAGCTCCGCCAGTGAAGACAGAACGCGGTTGGCTGACACTGTTTCATGCCGTGGACAAGCAACCCGGCCAAGTCTTTGACAGTTGGGATGGACGTTGGGGCAAACGATACACGATGGGCATCATGCTGTTGGACTTGAATGAGCCTTGGAAGATAGTCGGTATGTCGCCTGAGCCCTTGATGGTTCCCGAGTTGGACTATCCGTATGAGATGAAGGGCTTTCGCGGCAGCGTCTTGTTCCCCGGTGGCATGATCCTGGAGGACGATGGGGAAGTGAAGATTTACTACGGAGCAGCCGATACGGTCGAGGCTTTGGCAACAGCCCGCGTGGAAGATCTCCTCGCATTGTGCGTATCGGGATAGAGGAAGAGGTACACTTCCGATTGGCATTGGAGTCTGAAACACCTTGCGGAGGGGAAATGCGATGAACACACAAGACACTCATTCCGATCAAGTCAGAGGTTCCTGGATCGAGTCGCTGCTCGCCAAACGACAACAAATTGATCAGGAGATCGAACAGGCGCGCGAGCCAGTGACTATTCTCTTCTCCGACATTGTCGGCTATACGCGATATGTCCGAACCTACGGAGATCGGGACGGTCGTCTGCTAACCCATAAACACGAACAAATGTTCACACCCATCATCTGCCGGCATTCAGGGGTCTATGTCAAGGGCATTGGCGACGCGATTATGGCACGGTTTGCCAAGCCCGTTGAGGCGGTGGAAGCGGCCTGCGCGATGTTGCGAAGTCTTGTCGCACACAACACCGCTTGTGAAGATAGACAGCAGTTGCATGTTCGAATTGGGATCGCTACGGGTCGCGCTCTCATCGAACCGGAAGATGTCAATGGGCATGTGGTAAACGTCAGCGCCCGTTTGTGCAAGCAAGCACCTCAGGACGGAATTCTGGTCTGTGAGGAAACCCATGCGAGTCTGGATTCCTATCTCTCATGTCGGTGCGTTCTGGAAGCGCCTCTCGCGGTTCGAGGCTTTGAGACAGATACGCTTCGCGCTTACCGGGTGATCTGGCGGGATGACGTACCCGTCAGAGTACCTTCATTTGATGAAGAGTTTCTTGTTTTGGAAGTCACTTCAGATGCATCCAAGTTGAGGCTTTCCCTTCATTCAGGGGGCAAGGGACAAGGCACAGTAAGCCGATACGAGGAACTCAAGTATGATCTGACGGTGGTTCAGGCAGCCTGCGCGCGAATTCAACACGCCTTGATGCAGGCAACTTTGAACGCCAGCTCTGCTCAGTTGGAGATGCTTCAGGATGCTGGCAAGACCTTGTTTGACGTGCTTCTGACTGTGGACTTGAAGAAACGTCTGAGTGAAGCAACGGCGGAGCATCTGGTGCTCCAGATTCAGGATTCACTGGTGAGTATTCCGTGGGAACTGCTCCATGACGGAACGGATTTCCTCTGCCGACGTTTCTGCGTTGGGCGTCGTGTTCAAAGTCGCGAGCAGGTCGCGGTTGCCATCCGTCCCCCGGTTCTGAAGCCTCACGTCAGCATCCTAAGTTGCTCTTGGCCAGATTTGCCCGCCGCAGAGCGAGAAGCGGAACGAGTCTACGAAAGGCTGGTTTCGCATACGCGCGTCACGGTGGCAATGCGGAAATCAGCAACCCGCGATTATCTCCGAGATCAACTGAGGCATTCCGAGATTGTTCACTACTGCGGTCATGCGGACTACGTTGACCAGCAGCCGGAACGCAGCGGGTGGCGAGTTGAGGATGGAAAGTGGACTGCGCTTGATGTGCGTCAGATGGCGGAGAACAAAGCGCTGCTTCCGCTGATCGTGTTCGCCAATGCCTGCCAATCGGGTAGAACCGAGGACTGGGGGAAGGAAGAGCACCTGTATGGACTGGCGCGCGCCTATCTGCTTGCAGGAGTGCAGCACTACATTGGAACGCTCTGGGACATTCTCGACGTGCCTGGCAGTGAGTTTGCTGCTGTATTCTATGACTCGCTGCTGGAAGGGCAAACCATCGGAACAGCAATACGTGAAGCGCGGAGAAAAATGTCGCAGTCACATGGGGAGAAGTCACTCATCTGGGCAAGTTATGTCCTCTATGGGGATCCTACCGCTCAGGTCTTTGGCATACCGGATCTTCCGGAAGCGACAGCACCAAGTCAGACCTTGGCAACTGCGCCTGTGACAGAGCAGGACCACCCAAAGCCTGCTCCCTTGAGTGTCGGAGGGGAGACCAGGAGTCAGCAACAAGCGCCTTCAAAATGGAAGGCACTTGTGGGCGTGGGAGTTGTGATCGCCATTCTGCTCGGTCTCTGGGCAGCGCTTCGAGACGCGCCTGCCCCCAAACCACCAACGTCAAGACCCGTTGGTGCAACACAAACGTTATTGGATGAGCTCAGCAGCCGAACGCGTGATCCTGAATATCAGAAGCGGCTTCAGGATCAAGACTACTGGACTTCTCGAAGACTCTCCGTCGCTCTGTTGCCTTTGTCGTCTGAGAGCGATTCGGCTGACGCTGTGGCTGTCGCGGAGATGCTGCGCGCGGGGCTGGAGCAACAGTTCGGCACGGGGCGTGGAGTGCAGGTTCTCGAGCGTCGGCAGTTGGAGAGCATTCTCGCTGAACAGAATCTTGGCGCTTCTTCGTTGGCGGATCCCGAAACACTGGCGCGTTTGGGACGCCTCCGCTTTGCTCGACTTCTCCTGTCAGGAAAAGTCTTTGCCGACCCGAGTACGGGAACATTCCTCTCCTACAGTCTCTTTGACTGCGAAACAACCGAAACAGTCGCCACCGGCATGGTCGGCGGAGCCAGCGATCCTGCAGATATCACAAGAGCTGTCGCTGAACGTTCCTTCACAAATCTTGCGGAGAAATATCCCATTCGCGGCCGAGTTCTTCAAATAGAAGACAACCGTCTTTTCCTGAATATCGGGTCGGACGTTGGTGTTCAGAAGGAGCAGTCGTTTCGAATCCTGAGCGATCCTCAGCAGCGTGGAACTCAGATGGTAGATCTGATGCAGGAGATGGCGCAGGGAACAATAGAAGAGGTTGCTCCAGGAGCTTCGATCGGTGTTCTTCAGTCCGATGGCACCTCCTTACATGAGGGGATTCGGGTTGAGATCAAAGAGCGGCGTCGCATCTAGTTTCTCAGGAGTAGTTCCATGAGAGAGTCATCTTTCTTCAAGACGTTTCGGAAATCTTTGTCATCACCGTACCGTGTGGCAATCGTCCTGTTCGTTCTACTGGCTGGCAGCGAAGCTGCGTTGGGTCAGATTCCAGGCATGGATGCAGAATTTGCTGGTGCAGGAGCACGATCCATGGCGATGGGATCTGCCTTCATTGGTTTGGCGGATGATGCGACGGCGTCCGAGTTCAACCCGGCGGGTTTGCAGCGTCTTCGCCGTCCTGAGTTGGCGCTGCAGTTTCGGTTGGTTGATGAGCGGCGGACGGAGCATCGGTTTGCCAAGTCGCTGAGAGAAGTCTTTGAGGGAAATGGACAGCCGCGAAGTGGAACATTTCACGATACCTATGAAGACATCTCTTTCGCCGCCTTTACCTATCCCATGCAACGTCTCACCCTGTCTCTCTCTCAGATGAGTCCCATCTATTTCGAACGAACTTACTTTGATCGGGCAACCGTCTGGGGACAGGACATCGTGTTTGGACGTGCCCAGGATGTCTCATTGCGCAACTATGGTCTTTCCGCCGCCTACTCACTCACAGACACACTCTCGCTTGGAGTAACTGGAAAATTCGGAAGATTCACCTACGATGAAAAGAACAGCTGGGGCACGGATGATGTCCTTCGCGACAATACGCTCGGTGCCAATTTCGGCGTTCTCTGGAAATTCCATCCCTGGTGGTCATTGGGTGCCGTGTATAAGACATCCCAACACGTTGAGGGATCTTTCGAAGGCACTCGAATCAAACTTCGGATACCAGAAACGTGGGGCACCGGACTCGCGTTTCATCCCAATGACCGATGGCGCTTTCTGGCAGATGTGGACTATATCAACTGGTCAAACTATGATGACTCACTTGCAGTCAACCGGAACAATGTCACAGGGAAACTTGAATGGAAGCATCAGG
>JAKQFZ010000031.1 GCA_029558215.1 Candidatus Omnitrophota bacterium | reverse complement strand
CTCCAACCTCGTCTATGGTGACGGACATCTCAACGGTGCTTGGGATGGCATGCCGCAGTAGTTTGAGTGCCTCTCTGACGATCGAGCCCAGTCTGAGACGAGACCGCTCTCCCTGCGCTTTCCGGCTAAAGGCCAGAATCTGGTTCACCAGCTCACTCGCGCGTTGTCCCCCCTTGAGAATCTGATCCACGCAAGACACCAGATCTGGCGCTGCACTCGGAAGCTCCTGACGAAGAACTTCCGCAAAACCGTTCAGTGAGAAAAGTATGTTGTTGAAGTCATGGGCAATGCCCCCTGCAAGGGTTCCAAGCGCTTCCATCTTCTGCGCCTGGCGCAGGCGCTCTTCCAATTCCAGTTCGCGGGTGATATCGCGCTTGACTGCGATGTAACTGGTCGTTGCACCCGAACTGTCACGAACAGGTGAGAGCGTTGCTTCCTCATGGTACAGGGAACCGTCTTTGCGCTTGTTCACAAAGCGACCATGCCAGGTATCACCCCGCAGGAGAGTACTCCAGAGCTCCACATAGTAAGCCTCATCGTGCTTTCCACTTTGCAGAATGCGCGGATTCTGTCCAATTGTCTCTTGGCGTGAATAACCCGTCATGCGTTCAAAAGCGGGATTCACATAGATGATGTTCGCCTTGGTATCCGTGATCACAACCGACTCACCGGCCTGCTCGATGGCGCGCGCCAGATTCTCCTTCTCCTGCTGCGCCACGATTCGATCCGTGATATCCCTTGTACTGCCTCGTCTGCCAAGAAACTTCTTGTGTTCATCGTGAACCGGAACACAATAGTGGCTCACCCATCGTTCTCTGCCATCCTTGGTCTGAATCCGAAAATCGAAGTGGTAAATGCAGTCCGCATCATTTATCTCATTGCGGAGATGGTGGACGACACGTTCTCGATCGCCCGGGTGGATCATCGTTTCCAAGAGACTGGGATCCGCTTGGACTTCATCAGCGGAGTAACCAGTCAGGCGCAGAACGGATGGAGAGCAGTAGAGAATCCTTCCGTCCGGTGCGATCCAAGTCTCCCAGTCGTGCGTAAAATCAGCAACCGTGCGATATCGCTCTTCGCTTTGGAGCAGCAGACTCTCATAGCGTCCTATGGCAGTGTTGCCGCTCCAGAGTCCGAGCAGTCCCATCCCTCCAATCAAGAGGTGCGCGAAGAGAAGGATGAGACGTTGCTTGCCCATCACTGTTTCGTAGTCGGCAAAAGGAACCAGAACACTGATGCCCCCGCGAATCTCGCCTTCCCGATACCCTTGAGCACCGTGACATTTCAGGCAGCTTGCCTCGGTCACCATGGGACGCATCAGCCGAAGATAGGGAGTGCTTCCAACGATGACCCGAGAGGAAACTTCCTGTTCGCCGTCAAGAAAGGCCAGGAGTGCATCGGTCTCCCAAGCGTCCGGAGCATTTTCCGGCCTCAGGGGATTGAGGCTTGTGATATGACCGCGCACACCGTACTGCTGTCCGCCAAGTTCATGAACCTGCCTGGTCAGGTAGGCTGGGTTGACCAAGGTGAGTTGCTTTCCGGAAGTTGTCGTGATG
>JAKQFZ010000030.1 GCA_029558215.1 Candidatus Omnitrophota bacterium | reverse complement strand
GTTCCTCTATCATGCTTTCGAAGCGGGTGTTAAGAAGAATCGCCAGGCACAGTCCACCAAGTGTAAGCACTGCTGTCAGAACGAGCTGTCCCACTTTGACTGCAGCATCGAAAAGTCCTTGCAGTTGTCTGACGGCATCCTTTGTAATCATTGTGTAGCCAACGGTCTTCTCATCAATGAACCTTTTGAGGGCTTGCTCCTGATGGGGTTTCGTCCAGACCATGAACCAGGATACTGCCTGTTGATTGCTTGCTTCACGAAGCATCTTCAAAGGTATCGCAATACGCTGCATGTCAAAAGCGTCGTGCAGGGTACCGAGTATCCTTCCGTCGTGTCCACTTTCAGTCGGCTCGAGTATGCCGACGACAATCATTTCTCGAGACCAGATCGGCTGGGTACTCCCCCGGTGGAAGAATGGTGCGGCGCAGGAGATTGTGTCCCCAATCTGTGCTTCACTTCGACGCGCCACCTCGCTTCCAAGAACAACCTGGCCGGATTCCCGAAACCATTCTCCCAGTGCAATCTGGGGTGCTGAAAGACCCTGCGGACGTTGCATGAATGTATCATCTGTCGCAAATATCGGATAATCCTGCCAGTACCCAAAGAGAGCCATCGGGGTCACCTGCTCGGTAGTCCCCTGTTTCTGGATTGCTTCTGTGACGAGGGCAAACGGAAGAACACTCGTGCTCTCACCGATTCCATAGAGGGCTTGGAGGAGAATCTCAAGACTACTCGACTTGGGCGCGACAACAACCTGCACCGTATGGTCGTAGGCAGTCAGACCCTGTCGTAGATAGTGAAAAAACTGAGCAGTCCGCGCAAGAATCGCCAAAGCGATGGCCAGGCTCACAACAGCAAGAAATGTAGACCAAGGCCTTCGTTTCAAAGATATCCACGCGAGAACCATGCTGTTCATGCTCTGCCCACCTCTTCAATGTCAACGACATGAGGGAAATGGCGTTGCAGACGCTGGTCGTGGCTGACCACGATGAGCGTGCATTGACATACTTCTGATGTCTCGAGAAGAGTTCGTGCGACAAGTTCAGTATTGGCTTCGTCAAGGCTTGAGGTCGGTTCATCTGCGAGGATGAGATCTGACTTCCAGGCCACAGCACGAGCCACCGCAACACGCTGTTGTTCTCCGAGGCTCATCTCTTCGGCGATTCGGTCAATGTGGCGAACCATGTCCAGTTTCTGGAGAGCCTGTCGCGCAGTTTCTTTGGGATTGGGGACTCCACGGGCGGCAAGGCAGACATTCTCCAGGGCAGTTAGGTGCCGCAGCAGATTCAGTCGCTGGAAAACAACACTGACTGAATTCCTTCGCCATAGGCAAGATTCAGACTCGCTAAGGTTGACCGTGTTCGTTTCTCCAACGAGAATCCTTCCCTCTGTCGGCCTCATGAGTCCGGATATGCAATGAAGTAATGTGGTCTTGCCACTTCCACTTGGACCTTTTAGAAGAATTCTGGAACCTGACTGAACGCTCCAGTTTGGAATGTCGAGGAGGGCGCTCGGCGCATCGTTCCAGTGAACCTTGAAAGACTCAATAGTAATATCCATGTTTCGTGGTCTCAGTGTGAATTGTTTGTCTTTCTGTTTGGTTGTTTGTCCGTGAGAAAGGCTCAGCATTGCCATTCTTGGACTTCCGACGTTTGGCCGGTGGTTCACCTACTCTTTTTGGAACGACCCAACCTGAAGAGAGGTTACGGTAAGTTTCATAATGGTCAGATGCGCTTCGCAGCCGAAAAGTCCTTAGTGAAGAGCAATCTCATTGGTTACTTCGGACTG
>JAKQFZ010000343.1 GCA_029558215.1 Candidatus Omnitrophota bacterium | reverse complement strand
ACGTCAAAACGCTGCTTGTAGTGCGGCATTCATGCCGCGACTCCTCAACACCGTACCGTTCCTGCGCGGGATGAATATCGTCAGACGCCTATGCACGAAAAGGAGACCGGCCTGAAGTTGCCTCCAGGCCGGTGTCTTATGTTGATCCGCAAGCGTTGCAGTGGAACGGTCTCCACCGGCGGAATGCGGTGTCCGACAAATCGTCGGTAGGTGTCGCTCGCTCAGTACATGTCGCCGCCGTAGCCGCCGCCAGGGCCACCGGCTGCCGGAGCTTCTTTCTTCTTCTCCGGAATCTCAGTCACCAGGGCTTCGGTGGTAAGAAGCAGGCCAGCGATACTTGAGGAATTCTGAAGAGCCAGTCGTGTAACCTTCGTCGGGTCAATGATGCCCGCTTCGAGCATATCCACGATCTGATCATTCTGAACATCGTAACCGACGTTCTTCTTTTCTTTCTTCAGCTGCTCAACAATGACTGCGCCTTCTTTGCCGGCATTGCTGCACAGAGTGCGAATCGGGGCTTCCAACGCCCGCGCGATGATGTCCACACCCAGTTTCTCATCGGCATCCGTGGACTCGATGGTCGCCAGGGACTTGATGCAGCGCAGAAGCGCAACACCGCCGCCAGGCACAATGCCTTCCTCAACCGCGGCTCGGGTGGCGTGCAACGCGTCTTCAACGCGCGCTTTCTTCTCTTTCATCTCGGTCTCGGTCGCAGCACCGACGTTGATGACCGCAACACCACCAGCAAGTTTCGCCAAACGCTCCTGGAGCTTCTCGCGGTCGTAGTCCGAAGTGGTGTCTTCGATCTGCATCTTAATCTGGGAGATTCTGCCTTTGATCGCATCGGCCTTGCCCGAACCCTCGACGATCGTCGTGGTTTCCTTGTCAATGGTGACGCGCTTGGCACGACCCAGATCGCTGATGTCCACGTTCTCCAACTTGATGCCGAGGTCTTCGCTGATGAATCGGCCACCGGTCAGGATGGCAATGTCTTCCATCATGGCCTTGCGACGGTCGCCAAAACCGGGAGCCTTCACCGCGGCGCACTGCAGCACACCACGCAGCCGGTTCACAACCAATGTCGCCAGCGCTTCGCCGTCCACGTCCTCAGAAATGATCAACAGCGGACGACCAGACTTTGCGATCTTCTCCAGCAGGGGAAGCATGTCCTTCATGTTGGAGATCTTCTTCTCGTGAACGAGAATGTAGCAGTCTTCCAGAACGGCTTCCAGGTTGTCCTGATCGGTGATGAAGTAGGGGGAGATGTATCCCTTGTCGAACTGCATTCCTTCGACCACTTCCAGCGTGGTGTCAATGGATTTGGCTTCCTCAACCGTGATGCTGCCGTCTTTGCCGACCTTGTCCATGGCTTCCGCAATGGTGTCACCAATCGTCGTGTCGCCATTGGCGGAAATTGTCGCAACCTGCGCAATTTCCTTGGAGTCGCGAACCTTGGTGCTGATCTTCTCGAGTTCCGAGACGACCTTCGCAACCGCCTTATCAATGCCCCTCTTCACGGACATCGGGTTGGCGCCAGCGGTGATGTTCTTCAGACCCTCACGGAAAATCGCTTCCGCGAGAAGGGTCGCCGTTGTCGTGCCATCGCCAGCGACGTCGCTGGTCTTGGAGGCGACTTCACGAACCATCTGAGCACCCATATTCTCATAGGCGTCTTCCAGTTCAATTTCCTTTGCCACGGTCACGCCGTCTTTGGTGACAGTGGGGGAGCCCCACTTTTTGTCCAGAACGACGTTCCTGCCCTTGGGGCCAAGGGTTACTTTCACGGCTTTCGCCAGCTGCTCCACACCGCGGAGCACGGCCTGCCGTGCGTCTTCATGGAATTTCAGTTGCTTTGCTGCCATTCTTTACCAACTCTCCTTTCCTGTGTCCTGATTACTTCAGGATTGCCAGTACGTCGTCTTCGCGCATGATCAGATGCTCTTCACCGTCAATCTTGACTTCGGTGCCAGCATACTTGCTGATGAGGATGCGGTCGCCGACTTTCACTTCCATGGCAACCCTCTTGCCCTGCTCGTCAACTTTGCCGGGACCAACAGCGATCACGGTACATTCCTGGGGCTTTTCCTTCGCCGTATCCGGAATGATGATCCCTCCGCGCTTGACTTCCTCCGGCTCGGTCCGCTTCACAAGAATTCGATCTGCGAGTGGCTGAATTTTCATACCTACTCTTCTCCTTTCTCCATAACCTGTAATGCCGGAAAACCGGCTTTTATCTCTCACGGTGCAGCCCAGGGAACTGCCCTGGAATCAACATCGTTTGAAAACGAGCCCAAACTACCCCTCTTCTAATGCAAATGCGGTGCCAACTGGATAGACTTCCGCTCATAAAAAACACAACTAATTCAAAAACAGTAACTTACGAACAAAGAAAAACACGTCTTGCCTGTTCCTGCACTAAAAGTCCGTCAAAACTTTGCCCAAATGACAAACGACCTTGTTCTTGATATGGCCTTTTGTTGAAACTAACATACTCTAGCTTATAGAGTTATATATAATAAATCGTCGCGCCATAATGGCAAACCTCTTTGGACGACGGAAGACGGTATCACGATGGCCAGCGAAGATCAAGGAGTTTCAGCCGTAAGGCTTTTCTTGACAATGGAAACAACTTCCCTCATTATCTCCACTACTTTGGGGCCTGTAGCTCATCGTGGGTAGAGCGGCCGGCTCATAACCGGTTGGTGGCAGGTTCGAGCCCTGCCGGGCCCACCATTCATCTCTGCATCTCTTTTGTCAGTGCAGGATAGAGTACTTCACGAATCAGGAAGAATCATCAGAATGAAAGGGGTTCACAAGGTTCATCGGACAAAGACGATGCCCTGATGGACATAATCCCCTCGGAGGACTGTATGGCGTCGGCATATCTTCTGGCTTTTGTCTTCGGCTCCTGCGTCGGTAGTTTTCTAAACGTTGTGATCTACCGGATTCCCATCGGGAAGTCGGTTCTCCACCCAAGGCGTTCCTTTTGTCCTCAATGCGAGCATGGTATCGCCTGGTATGACAACGTACCGATCCTTTCGTATCTTCTTTTGGGGAGAAAATGCCGTCACTGCCACAAGCCAATCAGTTTTCGATACTGTCTGGTCGAGGCGCTGACCGGATTGCTGTTCTGCCTGGTGCTGCACCGCTTCGGGATTACACCGGCAACGCCGGTCTACTGGGTGCTGACGGCTGGGCTGATCGCAATCACGTTTGTGGATCTCGACCACTTTATCATCCCTGATTCGATCAGTCTTGGACTGCTGCCCGTTGGATTGATACTCAGCTTTGCGGCCTTTTTTTATGGTCCTTTCGAAGGGCTGCATGTCACCAACCCAATTCAGGCTCTCCTCGGTCTTTTGGTGGGTTGGTCAGTTTTGGATATCATTGGGGAATATGCGACAGTCTTCCTGAAGCGCGATGCCATGGGACGAGGTGACGTGAAACTGATGGGAATGGTCGGAACCTTCCTGGGTTGGGAGCTGACACTGG
Source organism: Candidatus Omnitrophota bacterium (assembly GCA_029558215.1). GTDB lineage: Bacteria > Hinthialibacterota > Hinthialibacteria > JAKQFZ01 > JAKQFZ01 > JAKQFZ01. The sequence continues at coordinate 1,039 of JAKQFZ010000343.1, read as the reverse complement.
CGGCCATTCCGGTATCGGCATTCGTGGGGCTTATCTGTTATCTGCCCAAACTGGTGACTCGCAAGATCGGCCGGTTCCAAGAGATCCCTTACGGCCCCTATCTCGCCGTCAGCTCTTTTGTTTTGATGCTCTACGGCGACAGATGGATTGACTGGTATCTCAGACTGATTGGAATACTGGAGTAGGTTTCACACCTTCGATCCTCGAACCGAAGCATATCAATATATCGCGTCGCTTGACATCTCCTACTGCCGTTTTCACATCCACAGAGCATCTCTATCAACCATCAAACACTGGAATTTCCTGCCCTCTCTGTGCATAGGAGAGGAACGAAATTCCCAGGCATTATTCAGCATCTGGCAGACTTTCAGTGGGAAGGATCAGAGTATTTTCGGATATTTTCAAAATCTATATCATATTGATATAACTGCTTTTATATTTGATATTCTCTAGTATTTTCTAAAGTTATTATGCCTAAGTGGAATTGTTGGCATCCGAGTTGCGTAAGGGCTGAAGCGTGTTTTTTGTTTTGTATGCAGCGTGGCATCCCAGAAAGGGCGGTTGCAGAAATGGCAAAGCAGCGAGAAGAAAAAACAAGGAAAACAGGGCAGAACGGGCTTGTTGAAAGAGAACGTGTGGTCTGTGAGAACTGCCGGTATCAGTTCCACTTCCTGTACGACCACAAGAAGAGTCGCAAGGCCACTGCGACGACTGAAGCAGGTCGGATTCGATGGGATCTGGCTTCGCTGAAGAGTCGCTATGTGGACTTGCATGCATGTTATCAGCCGTGTCCCCACTGCGGCTACGTGCAGGAGTGGATGGTCAAGGCCAAACGATGGGCACGTATCCAGGACTATGGCCTCATTGGACTGTACGGCGCACTTCTGTTGTCCATGGTGTCACTCGTGGTGATGTTGTACGTGACCATGAGCGCCTCTGGGACTCTTGTTCTGGGCACTTTGGGTGGTTTCGGCAAACTCTATGCCGCAACGGTTGTGGCGTATTTGCTGTTGGGTCTGTTTTACGTTCCTTACGTGGC
>JAKQFZ010000026.1 GCA_029558215.1 Candidatus Omnitrophota bacterium | reverse complement strand
TCTGATGGTTACATTCTTAAGGGTAGTGTAGCAAAGTTGATGGAGAGCGAGTGGAAAGGTCTTCTCGAACGAGACTGGTGCTCGGAGTGGAGCGATGCCCTCGAAACGCTAGGTTCCTGGATTGGAGAAGTGACGTACACTATCTATGACGTGCCACTCCATACAATGGGTTCCTTTGAGGCACGCATAAACCTCCCAAAGCATTTCTGGTGGGCGTATTCTCCGGGACCCGACGGAGAAGAAACCGGCGGATATCCTGTTTACGATTGGGGACACGGACCGACATCAGAAGGCGACATCGGATGTTTTGTTGGATGTGAATGGTAAGATTGTTTTTCTGGACTTTCATCGTCCAGGAAACATCCCGTGCTGTGAGAGTGCGGGCAACAACTGCAGAGGGAAACAAGATGATCAAGAAACGTAGTGTGTTTGTGAATGAACTGCACAGGCGATGGAAGATCGCCGTGTTTCTGCTTGTGGCGGACGCTCTTCTTTCGGCCTGCATCGGTGTTACGTTGTATGTCTCCAAACAAGACCAAGCAAGTCTCATGGATACAGTTACATGGTTCCAGTTTCCTTACGGTCTCTTTCTAGTGACCGTGCTAGGCGTTTCTGCCTTTGAGAGAACCGAAAAGGACGGAGCCAAATTCTTTCTTTATCACACCCCCGTCTCGTCGACGAGAGTGTTCTGGGCTAAGTATGTATCCGGTCTTCTTCTGACGCTCGTCCTGATCGCCAGCATTGCCGCTGTTTTTGCAGCGCTTAGGAAAACAGACACTACACTTTCTCAGAATCCAGGTACATGGGTTCTCATAGTACCGGTAGTCTGGTGTCTCTATACGGTAGGATTCCTGGTCTCTCCGCTGTTCGAGACAGACATCGTCGCGTTTGGTGTTGCGCTTATTCAGACTGCCCTTGCCATGATTCTGGCATACACCTTCTGGTTGAAGTTCCCTTGCCTATCTCCCCTCATCAAGGGTGTCAATCGATGGCAGTTTCTCTTCTGCCCAGAACTCTTGGTTGTTTCGGGCTTTCTTGCTCTTGGCAGATTGCTCTTCCGACATTTCGGATGCTTGCGCGTCTCTTTCCGAAGACGCAGATGGACGCTGCTTATGCTCATGCTTGCTGCAATTGCTCTGAGCTTCTGCAACACTTTCATAGATTTCCATGATCTGTTCTATCTGATGACCACCCGAACGAAAGTGCACGCTGCCAACGAGGAAACGCAGCGCAGTGCATTACTTGCGATGGCGGAGAAAGTTGATAGGTACAGAGAGGAAATATACGGTCCGTCCTGCTATGCGGACTACCTTGCTATCTTTGGAGATGAGAGTATGGTCAGCTACCCAAGGCAACAGCAGGTGTCTTGGTGCTCCCAACGATATAGACTCTTGAGCAGGAATCCCGAGACTCGTCAAATGAGCGAAGCGTACTTCCACCTCCGTTCCCCATGGTGGGACAAACTCCGAGAAGCACTTGCCTGTGGGATGATGTACCGGCTTTGCACAGATATGTACATGTCTCCAGAAGAACCCGAAGTAGACCTCCTCTTGGTATGCTATTGCATCGAAGATCTCTGCAGGAAGGCATTGTATGATTCTTCGAATGAGCTGGGGATAGTGAGCGCATACAGTCTCTCGTTGGCTCTTGAATTGAGCTCAGTGATTGTAACCGATAACATGGCCGGATTCCGGTCCGCATACCTGGCGAGGGTTGTAGATACTTGTGCAGATATGCTCTGGCGATCTCCGACACCGGAATGGATATCAGAAGTTACTCTCTCATTTGAGGAAACCCATCCTCGTGCCGCGCATATTGATCCGCCCGCAGTGGACAGATTCATCACCCTTGTCAGATATCACCAATGGATTCTGGACCTGAACGAAGAAGCAAAGGGAATCAAGGGTATTTATTCTCCCATTAATCACATCCGGCTACATCTTCTGTTGAGCTACCTCCATGCAATGCAGGAAGGAGGCAGCTCATCCATTCCGAAGTGGTTGTCCCGTCTGAACGAGAACGCCAATGACGAACTCTGGCGGACCATACCGTATCAGCATGAATCCCCTTACTCAATGCGTCTGACAACAGCCCCAACCCTGAGAAGGCGGGTTGCGGAACTGAGCACAGGCTCCACTCTAGTTGACCGGGACTTAACTCCTTTCGAACCTGCAGACTTTGAGGAACTGGATGCCGAGACTGTGGCTGCTCTTACGACGGACTATCTGTTTTCCCAGGGCTTTGAGCATACCGGGCGGCGCGACATCTCAGAAATCTTCACACACTTCGATCTCATCCGCGTTGCTCTGGCTTCCAGGCGATTCTATGACTTGAATGGGATGTATCCGCCTGCGGTTGACGATCTCATTGAGGCGGGACTCATTGGAAGTGTGACAAGCCATTTCATGATGGAAACCAACGTATCCGAGATTCAGATTCTTGACATCCTCGGATCAGAAACGATCCCTGACCCACGGATATTTGCCGCTGAGCGACTCCTAGCATCTTCATTGTTGGATCACTATCTGACTGTGGAGGCAAGCGACGACGAGATCGTCCTGAAAGGTAGTCGGAATAAGCTCAGAGAGGCGGGAGGACAGTCTTTGGCTGAGCGAGACTGGTTCTCGGAATGGAGCGATGCCCTTGCGACGCTTGATCCCTGGTTCGGAGAACCGACCTATATCGAGCACCCAGATCCCTTTTACAGCATGGCGTCATTTGTTGTTCCGGTCAACATTCCAAAGCATTTCTGGTGGGCGTATTCTCCGGGACCCGACGGAGAAGAAACCGGCGGAT
>JAKQFZ010000010.1 GCA_029558215.1 Candidatus Omnitrophota bacterium | reverse complement strand
TTTGCTACAGGTAGCGAAGGCGTTCTCGATGTTGAAGGGCAAGGTCCGGCGGACTGTTGTGTTTCAATCATACAGTGCGGAAGAGATGGGTCTGATCGGCAGCAAGTTTTACTGCAACAACCCTGTGTTCCCGCAGAATGCTCCCTCGATTGGGAAGCATGTCGCTATGATCAACTTAGACATGGTTGGCTATCTTGGGAGAGGCCAGTATTTTGCTGGATTCGACCATAGTGCGTCGTCTGTTGATCTCAGTGGGGCCATTACTGAACTGAACGGCAAATACTCGTTTGCTAAGCAGATCACGAGCAGAGGCTCTGGCGGTTCGGATCACGCCCCATTCTACAACAAGAAGGTTCCAGTAGCTTTTCTACATACTGGCCTTCACCCCTACTATCACACACCTGAAGACGATGTTGAGCGGATCAACTTCGATGGTCTTCAGAAGGTGTCCACTTACGCATTTGAACTGGCGTGGAAAGTGGCTCAAGCTGACTCTCGTCCGCAGTTCAACTATGCTGCATTCAAGGAAATGCCATACACCCACGATCACGGCCACGGCGAAGTGTTTGTAAAACCAAAGGAATAACATGACCAAGCAAGAACTGATTGATCTTCTGAATGAAGACCTGAAGCATGAGTTTCATCACATGCACTCTTACCTACATGCCAGCACTCTGGTGACGGGCCTGCACCGTCATGAGATCGCCGAGCTTCTGTTGGAAGAAGCCAAGAGCGAGTTGGAACACTGCCATCAGTTTGCACAACTGATTGTACATTTGGGCGGCACGCCTGTGACTTCTGGCCATCCTATTGACGAGTTGAAGTCTGTGACGTGGAAGACGCATCCGATCAACATTCTGGAAGATGCGATGGCGATGGAAGACGTAGTTGCGGCTCGCTACTCGGAACGTTTGCGTCAGACCGAGGGCCATGAGAACCCGGAGACCTCGTATGTTCATGTTTTCTACGAGGAGCAAATTGCGGATTCGTGGAAGACGGCTCGTGAGTTTCAACTGATGTTGAAGAAACACGCCTGATCCTGTAACGTCTGAACTTTCAACTCGAAACTACAACAGCGGAAAGGCATCATGCCGACAGAACATGAATACAAGTACGTCTTGCGGCAGGAC
>JAKQFZ010000006.1 GCA_029558215.1 Candidatus Omnitrophota bacterium | reverse complement strand
TGCTCCCTTGGGCATTGTTCGTCATTGGAGACTCGGCTCATTGCAGTTGGTGTCATCTCGAAAAAGTCCTCTGCATCCCTCAAACAAAGGTCGCGTTTTCCCAAAAGTTCGTTTTGTCTTACGATATCCCGAAGACCTTCTGATCAAGCGCGCCCCAAAGCGCAAAGAGAGTTTCCTGGAACAGCTGGAGAAACTCCCTTTGCTGGGTTCCCTGCCCTTGCACGCTTTTGAGATTGACTCACCCCAAGAGATGAATCCCGATCTGTGGGAAGGATCGCTGGACAGGCTCGCCAACTCCCCGGCTTTGAAGATCTGGGTACGTCAGGAAGGCCCCACGCACATCTCGGCAAAGAGCATCGAGGAAATGTGGCCTGCATCAGCAGGAAAGCCTGAGAGTTTTGCTCTCTACTGCAAAGGAAAAGCAGTCCCCCTGTATTCCGATCAGGACGGCTACTGTTTCTGGGGACACATTTCCGATTCCCCATTCAGCCCGGATTCGGTCTACTGGCTGGTGGCAAGTCCGGTCGAAAGTGTGAGTATGCCACTGCGATGGGAGAATCTTTCTCCACCGCATTTGGGTTCGGCAACTCCGAGTGTCGTTCAAATGCACAGACACCTTGAAGAGAACTCTGTCTTTGCGCGCGACGGTCACAAGGACTCGAGGCAGCAGGAATACTGGTATTGGCGGCAGTTGGACGTTCTGCGTGCCTTTGAAATGCCAATAGCCATGGAACACATTGTATCATCAACCTTTTCGCTGACTTTCCAGTTTGGCACTGATTTCCTGGGGGGGCCGGGATACGAATTGTCTGCTCCCTTCTGGGATGACATTCAGATCTGGCTTGACTCACAGCCGATCAGTCTGAGTCGGATGTCGGCACGGAATGTGGACACCGGCCGCCAGTACACTTTTGTGGGCAACACACTGGAGCATCTGCCCGCTTCCGGTTCTGCGCCGCAGATCAAACTACTCCTGAAGCCTCGAACGGAGCCGGTCACCGATCAGCCGAAACAGCCCAAGCGCGCAGGGATCTATCTGGACTGGCTGGAGCTCAAGTATGCCCGCGAGATGATCCTAGACAGCAGCACGCTTGTCTTTCAGGGAAGCACTGCTGAGGAAACTCTGCTCCCTGCGGGATCGCAGGGCGATGGTTTCTATGGATACAAGATTCGCCTCGGTGCGTCACATTCGGTCGTTCCTTTTGTGTTCTACCTGGGCGCCGATGGGCAAGCAAGCCGAATTGAACCGTATCTGGAAGATGGTATGCTCTGCACCCCCGTGCGATCCTCTTCGTATTCGGATGGAACGCACACGTACAAGATTTGTCTGGCTGCGCCAGAGGCTTTTCTCCCACCACAAAAGATGCGGCTGCATCAACCAGCAAAGCTCCGTTCCCCCAACAACAAGGCTGATTCGATCATCATCACCCACGAGAAGTTTCTTGGAAGCGTGAAACGTCTTGCCGATGAGCAGGCGTCCAAGGGCAGATCAGTTTTTGTCGCCAACGTCGAAGACATTTACGATGAGTTCATTGACGGAGCAACAAATCCCTATGCGATTCGACGCTTTCTCACCTTTGCGCTTCGGCATTGGCAGAAACCGGCACCTGAAACAGTGCTGTTCTTTGGAGATGCCAGTTGGGACTACTGGGGACGTTTTCCCAACCCTGTTCCCAATTACGTTCCTGGCTATCGGGTTGATCCTTCCTACGCGAGCGACCAGTGGTATGTCTGTGTCTCGGGAGAAGATGATATGGAAGATTATTACTACGGGCGTATTCCTGTGCAGGAAGTCGGGCAAGCGGAAAACGCCATTGAAAAAATCATCGGTTACTCCCAAGGAAAAGAGAGGGGCGAATGGGAAGCCAAAACGCTTTTCTTCTCGGACAACGAGTTTGAGGCGGGTCTTGAGAAAGCCATCGAGGGACAAGTTCCACCCTATCTTTCCAAGGAACATATACGGTTGCGGGATTTTGAGTTTGTAGACAACTTTTATATGGCTGAAGTCATCACCATCCAGGAGAAGGCAAAAACGAGCCTGAAAGGGACTGAATACCTTGTTAAGAAGATTACTGAGGGCTGTCTTATTTTTGAGTTCTTTGGACATGGTTCGCCCAACGTCTTCTGCCACGAAAGAGTGTTTTTCGGTGGGGGTTCGAAGTTTTCTGATGTCAAGAAACTCAAGAACGGGGGAAGACTTCCGTTAATGCTTCTGATGACCTGTGACACCGGCCATTTCGACTATGCCGAGCCAAAGTGGAACCTGTGTATCGCCGAGGAACTGCTCACCGCGGAGAGTGGGGGTGTGATCGGGCTGTTCGCTTCAACAGGAAGGGGCTGCCCACCACACCATGAAATCTATCTGCGCGCCCTTCATGAGTGTCTGTTCGTTCGGGGGATCAATTCAATCGGGGCGCTCTCCGCGATGGGCAAGATTCTGTTCCAGACGCAGGACAAAGCGACGGATCCGATCTTCATGTTTCAGATCTTTGGCGATCCGCTGACTCGCCTCCGTTTGCCGGAAGTCAAGGGACACTTGGCGGTCAACCCTTCACAAATCCAAAGCCGCTATGGTGGAAGGGTGCTTGTGTCCGAACAACCCGGGCTCTCGCTCCAGGGGAAACAGTATGCCTTCATCGCAAACGCACGTGGTGAGTTGATCCCAGAACCGAAGATGCTGTCCCATGGTTCGGCGGATCTGCCGGTGGGCTTTGACGTGCCAGCCGATCTCGCTCCGGGAACCTGTTCGGCAACAATATTCTCTGCGTCCATGTCACCGACACAGCCGGCAACCGTCCTGCTCGGGCAGTTCGAGTGTCTGCCACGAGAGCCGCTGCACGAGGAAGCACTCCCTTCAGAGGCCAGACCCAACCTGCAGATCGAAACCGCCGATATCAGTTTCAGCGATTTCAGCCCAGTCAATGGACAGACCGTCTTCATCACGGTTCGGGTTCACAACACCGGACATCGCTCAGTTCGAGATGTTGAGGTCAGAGCCTATGACGGGGATCCCCAGACAGGGGGACTGGTGCTCAACGATGATGTCCAATGGCCTTTCAGAACTATCGCATTGATCAGGCCCGGGGAATCAGAGACCATCCGACTTCGCTGGGATCCTTTTCAGAATGCGGGCGAACACAGAATCTGGGTGCAGCTGGATCCTTCCAACCTGATCGAAGAGGAAAACAAACAGGATAATCTGGCTTCGAGACCCATTGTCGTAAGAAAGAAGGCTGACCTTGTAATCGAAGGTGATTTGTCGCGCAACGAAGCCAGGAATCGTCACGAGCTGAGTTACACAATCAAGAATATCGGTGAAGACACAGCAAGGGAATTCCAGTTGCAGCTGAAAGGCTATCGTTCGGAAGATGATCTTGATCCGGTCGTGCGGGATTTCGATGCCATCCGTCTGGTGGCACCTGGTGCAAGTCGGACGGGAGCGGGAATCGGTATCTCGAGTAGATTCGTCAGAATCGAACTTATCGTGGATCCCGATGACATTGTGGACGAGGAGACGCATGCCAACAACACACTCGTTCTGACGGTTCCTTCGGTTCAAGATGATTCCACGGGCGCGGCGCAGCAAACGCCAACGCCTGAGCCTTGATGCAGATCAACGATGCACCATACTCATTGACAGGCATCGGCTGTTGGGGTTACTCTTCGTCCTGTTCTAAAGAAAAAGTTGGCGGTTAATGATGCGATTTGAGTATTTTATCGGCTGGCGCTACATGCTGGCCAGAAGCCAGGTCAAGTTCATCTCAGTCATCTCTCTAATATCCATCAGCGGTGTCGCGGTAGGAGTCATGTCGCTCATCGTGGTCATCTCAGTGATGAATGGATTTGACCGCGACCTGAGAGAGCGGATTCTCGGAACCAAATCCCACATGGTGATCAATGATTTCTACGGAATCACCAACTACATGGAGTTGGCGAAAGAGATCGAAAGAGAGCCCAATGTCGTTGCAGCGGCTCCCTCTGTGATCGGTCAGGGAATGCTCAAGTACTACAACGCGGCTCTGGGGGTGGTTGCCAAAGGTCTCGATCCCAACATGGAAGATCGAGTTACTCGATTGCGTGAGAACATTGTTGCTGGCTCTGACGAACTGCTCGTTGAGGACGTTCAGAAAGCCCAGGCACGAGTTACCGACCCAAGCCGAACCGTGGAGACTGTTCCAATCGGAGAGATCAAGCCCCACTACTCGGGTATCATCCTGGGCAAAGAGGTTGCCAAACAGTTATTTGGGCTGACCACACCGCCGGAGGACAATCACAAGGAAATTGAGAAGGAGATGCTTCGATCGGTCATCGGAAAGAGACTCAAGTTCATCTCCTTTGCTGAGGAAGATACGCCTGCAGGCAGGGTTCCTCGCACGGAAACATTGGAGGTGGCTGGCGTATTCGATTCGGGCTTGTACGATTATGACATGAGTCTGGTGTTCCTCGCACTTCCCACAGCACAACGTCTCTATGATCGAAAAGACAAAGCCATGCAGATCGAGATGCGACTGAAGGATCTGAACAAGGTTGATGAAACCGCAGTGCTCCTTCAACAACGTCTTCAGGATCGTTTCGATCGGCTCTACGGCTTTGTCACCTGGAAGGAAATGAATAGCGTCTTTTTTCGCGCCTTGGAAATCGAGAAACTGGCAATGTTCGTCATCCTGGTTCTCATCGTGCTTGTGGCGGCGTTCAACATCGCGAGCACGCTCATCATGGTGGTCATGGAGAAGACCAAAGAAATCGGAATTCTGATGTCCATGGGCGCCAAGCCCGGCAGCATCATGCGGATTTTTCTTTTTGAAGGCGGTGTGGTTGCCTCTGTGGGAACATTGCTTGGCTCGATTGCTGGAGTGCTCATCTGTCTGTTCTTGAGGGTGTACGAGATCAAAATGCCGGGGGGAGGCAATATCTACTACATCGAGCGGTTGCCCGTCCAGATGCTGGCAAGTGATTTCATCATCATTATAGGAACGACCATCCTCGTCAGTTTGCTGGCTGCCATCTACCCAGCGTGGCAAGCGTCACGTCTCGTTCCAACGGAGGCGCTACGCTATGAGTGAGCTTCTTCGGGTCAGGGGGCTGTGCAAGACATACCAACACGGAACCAACACGTTGACCGTTTTGAAGGATTTGACCTTCAACCTCCCGGCGGGAGATTTTGTCGCGATTGTTGGAGCGTCGGGTTCCGGCAAGAGCACGCTGCTACATCTGTTGGGAACACTGGATCGTCCGACGTCCGGAGAGATTACGCTGGCGGGTCAAGATTACTCTCAACTGGACACTGCCCAGTTGGCAGAAGTACGCAACAGGAAGATCGGCTTCGTCTTTCAGTTTCATCACTTGCTGCCGGAGTTCACCGCTTTGGAGAATGTTCTGATCCCCAGTCTCATCACGGGTAGCGATCGGAAGAAAGCCAGACAACACGCCGAGTTTCTCCTGGAGTGCCTGGGTCTGGCTGACCGGCTGAAGCACAAACCGTCAGAACTGTCGGGTGGAGAGCAGCAGAGGGTGGCTGTTGCCCGATCGCTGGCAAATGATCCACTTCTGCTTCTCATGGATGAACCGACTGGGAATCTGGATCGCGCCAATGGCGAACGCCTCTTTGCCCTAATCCAAGATGTCCAGAAAAGAACCGGGGTGGCCGCAGTCATGGTGACACACAACCCGGCTTTGGCCAGGCAGACTTCTCAAACCTACCTCTTAAGAGATGGAAAGCTCGTGGTCGTTTCAGAAACCGATGACACGAGCTGTTGACAGTAACTTTTTGGCTTCCCAATCCGATAATAGAACGTAGACATATAAGGAATCACTCTCAGCAGTGATCCGAACATGGCCGGCTGAGATTGGTTTTCTGAGTTGCGCCCGAAGGACAGACGGGTGCGGGCGTCAACAATGACCTCAGTCATAAAGGATAAACACGG
>JAKQFZ010000004.1 GCA_029558215.1 Candidatus Omnitrophota bacterium | reverse complement strand
TCGATGAGGTTCATTCGCTTGAAGACCACAAAAAGAAGCGAAAGGCTCAACGGCTAGTTCAACAATTCGTGAACAATAGCCAAGACAATCCACAGAGAGTGGAAGACCTTCTTTTTGCGTTGAGTGTTCCACGGCTTTCCGCCGAAACCCTGCTCGCCGTACTTGGCGCTACCAAGAATTACGCCAACATCACGCATTCACGGCGCAAGTTCTTCGACGAGGCCCGCCGTCGACTTTACGACATTTACCAATCCACAGCCCACGTGGATGCACTGCTTCGAGGAGTCCGGTGATGCTCTACAGGCCATCCATCATTCACTTGTTTGCAGAGACAACATCACCAGCATCCAACTACACAGGAGGTGGTGGAGAATCTGGTGGAGGGGGTAGCAGCGCTGGTTGGGAAGAAGACCCTGAGGCGCTCCCCTTCGATGATGCGAGCCAATCTCCACCAGGAGGGCGTCCACCTAGCGCCCCTAGCAAAGGTGAAACAGGAGACGTCCCAGACTACGGTGAGCAACCCAAGACCAATTCCACGAGGGAAGACAACAAGACATCTCTGGAAAAATCATGGCCACCTTCTGGGTGGCCTCAGAAGGGATGGTCTTCGCAGCAACCACCCCCTGGTGACTATCCAACCACTTGGTTTGCTCAGCAATATGCCTGCATTCGGCAGGGCGGCATCATGGACGAAGAAGGCTTCTGCACGCTCGCGTATAGTGGTCTTTCTTGCAATGAGAACGAAGTCTCAGATGCCGTTGAAAACAAGTGCATCCCCGCGACACGCCTCGAAGATCTAGCCATGGACTACGCGGAGTGTCGCAATCATGGCGGAGGTTTCAACGAAGAGACTTGGGAATGTGTCCCAGCGAAAAAGTCCAATGTAGGCTTGTGGATAGGTGGTGTGGTAGCCTTGGTTGCAGTAGGCATCTTTGCAGCGACTCTACGTGTAAACAAGTAACGAAAGGACTCGACATGCTTCCCAGGCCAGAACTCCCAACGACCTTCGTCGGATATCTTGGAGAGGTCATTCCCAAGGATAAGATATCAATGGTTAGTGGAGAAATCCTTCTTCCGCATTGGAGGAGCAAGTCTTGCGTCATCGAATCTGGAGGCACCGTATCTTGCGAAGATTGTCCTCCAGGATATGGAGCCTCTGAAGAGAGCCCTGAATACCGTTGCAGGCGCATCCCAACCGATTGGGAAAATCATTTTCGCGAGCCAATCAATCCATTCCTCCAGGACTTGAAGAAGCGAGAGAACCCTGATTGGCCCGATACGGCCTATCCCGCCTACAGTGAAGATCCAGGGGGTCTCCCAAGGCAATATGATGAGAATGGATTCATCGTTTCTCGGCCGACCAATTTTACCGAATGTCCGAAGGGACAAGCCTTCTTTGTGGATGATCCGCAAGCTGGCTGCAAACCTTTGACCAGCGCTTCGCAGCCATCCACGACGACTCCTACTCCTGTCGAGACAAAGCCACCTACCACAACGATCGATCCTTCCCAGGTATTGAAGTACAACCCCCACAAGGAGACCGTCTACATGCCTGGAAAATTTGGAGCTTCTACCGATCTATCTTCTTCTGGGGAAGCCACCAATGCCACGGACGGATCCTCGGAAGATGCATCTAAAAAGAAAAGCTCTTGGGTTCCTTGGGCTATCGGTTTGGCCGCTGTTGGTGCAGCGATAGGCGTGGGCGTATATTACAAAAATCAGTCGTGACTACTCAACTTGTGGGGTAGGATGATGGCTCAAGGAGCCAACCCACATGTTGCATCGACCGACGCCCCCGACGAATCTTTTTTCAGAAACCAAGAAATTCATTCACGCGGAAGTCGACATGGCCGCAGCCGGCCCCGATGTCGCTCCTGGCATGTCGAAAGGGTATGTCTATCAAGGATCAGATGGAATGCCTGTCTTCGTGGATTGCCCCGATGGGAGCGGGGTATTCATCAACAAGCCAAACGACGGATGTCAACCCATTCCAGCAGCAGGATCCCCCAACATCGGGACCCGCTCAGGAATGAATGCCTATGAGCCTGGGGTCTACGCTGGATACGATGAAATCAACTCCAGCGGGGACGCCGTAACCACGTGGTGTACCAAGGGAAAGGCGTTTTACGAGAACGATCCCGCAGCGGGTTGTAAGCCCTACGCCAAAGGGACCGATCAGACGAAGCCTTGCGATCCTGGCTTCACGCTCGATCCAGCGAAGGGATGCATTCCGACGAAGGAGATGTGCTCGACCTACGGCCCGAACAGCCGCCCAGCTCAAGACATCACCCTCGGGAGTTGGGGGTGCTGCAACGAAGACGAGAATTTGAAGGACGGCTACTGCATCTGTAAGCCAGGCACCAATCGGAAGGATCCAAGCGATCCAAGCTCTCCGTGCGTCTCTGGCAGCATCAGCAACAACAAGAAGGACAAGAACCCTGTCGCCCCGACCCTCTGTGGTGACGGTGAGTACAAGGATGCCTCGGGAAAGTGCATCAAGAAAACCAACCCCGACAAGCCATCCTCCGAGAAGACGGAGAAGTCATCTTCGGGCATGTGGTGGGTGGTGGGTGGGCTCGCATTGGCTGGTGTGGCTGTTGGTGCGATGTACATGTCCAATGAGGAAAAGAAGAAGGACAAGTCCAAGTTGCCTGCGAACAAGGATAAGGAGAGCGACAGCCCCGCGCGTGGCTTCAGCACCAACCCGACCAACATCCTTGGATACAGCCACAATCCAATGGGGATGCCCAAGCTCCTGATGCGGTGACGTGTGCATCTCGTGGCGTGTGCTCGAAGTGGATTTGACAGAGAAAGGTTGTGCCCCGTGTCGGAACCCCAAATTGTCACCGAAGAGGATCTGCTGGAGGAAAGCAATCCATCAAACGTGGAGTTGCACTCGATCAGTGGGGAGGAAGCTCAGTCATCGTCTACCGAATCTGCGAGCAGCTCCGAGCAGCAAGATCTTCATCGAGAACACAAAGGACCAGACGACGACGGTAGCATTACGCCCAAGTACGGCGCACCAGCCAGGATCCATCCAGGGGGTGATTTCACCTTGAAACTCAAGGAGGAATGCCCACTTTTTGTTTTCTTCGATGGCGTCCACGAGTTCTTTCGCCCAGGTAATGTGTTGCCCACAGATATCTGGGACATGAACGAACAAGGCGTACCGTTTCTTCGTCGTGGACACGCGACTTGCCATCTGTCCGATGGTCGGATTGAGATGATTCCGACGAACTCACCCCTTCCTTTTTTCATCATTGAAATCAAGAAGCATAACCCAGCCCTAGCCACTCTTTCTCACGAGGAAAAACCAGACGATGGCGACGCAGAGTCCGTGACCTCGGGAGACAGAAATGCTCCATCGACCTGAATTTCCTCAGCATCTTCATCGGCCAGTTCATCTGTTCGAAGAGCAATCCCTGGCCCGATCTGCGTCACCTCCAGGAATCGATCCATCGTGGGAACACTCCAAGTGGGGAACTCCGCCTGGGTGTCGACCAGGAAGCGAACCAGAGAACGGCATTTGCGATCCGACCTTGTTCTGTCCGAGTGGTTTCTCAAGAAATTCTCGAACAGGTTGGTGCGACCCAGATAACATCGAGGAATACAAGTGTAACTTTGATGTCTCCAAGCCATTCTGTGGCTTGGATCACTACTACGATAGATCCAAAGGTCAGTGTGTCCCGTGCGCTTGCGAAGTGAGCAAGGGCATGACTCCAAACTACACTGGACCTGGGTGCGTCTACCGATATGTCGGGAAGCCATGTTGTCCAGGTAAAGATCCATCTGCACCCTGCGTCAGTGACCGTGTTTGGAATGAGCAGGGCGAGTGTGTTGGGCGTGATCTGCCTCACTGCAAGATCTATGGACCTCTGGCGAAGTGGGACGCTGACAAGGGCAAGTGTGTCTGCCCTGAAGGGTACGAGCGTGACGAGATCGCCATGACGTGCCGCCAGTTGACCCCACCCTCTCCGAATCCTCCACCAGAGGTTCAAGCGGAGGACAGCGGGTCTGACTTTCCCGTTGGCACGTTTGCTGTTGGAATCTTGCTGGGATTCTGCGCTTTCCTCGCAAAAACCCAAATAACCAAGTCCAGAAATCCCTAGCTTTGGCAAAATAAATGAGTGGGGTTACTCTAAGAAAACTTGCCTTTTCTTAGTCGGTGGATATTGTATCCTCGATGAGTCTCAAGAAAGACCTTGAAAGCATTGTGCGCGAAGCTGTTGAGGAAATTCTCAAAGCAATCAAGAGCGCATCTGTTCATGAACTCTCGGCGTTTACTGGCAACGGGAAGCTCAAAAAATCTACCAAACCCGAAGGTGGTTCAGAGGCCACCAGCAAGAAGACAGAGAAAGCTGCACCGAAAACCAAGGTTGGCAAATCGAAGAAATTCGAACGTAGAGCCTCGGATTCGGTGCATGAAGTGCGTGATCGAGCGGTCAGGTACGTGCTCGACAATGAGAAGCCGACTGGGTTGGCGATCAGTGAGATCGCCAAGGGGCTGAAACTTTCAACGGAAGAACTGGTACTCCCCCTCCGCCACGCCCTCCAAGAGGGGCAAGTGAGCAAGACCGGAACCAAGCGCGCAACGCGATACTTCCCTCCTGGGAAATCTCCAGAAGCGGATAGCAGCGACGAGTTATCGGTTCCAAACATGAAACCCTGGGCCACACCCAGGGTTTTCTTTTTGGAAAACCTCCTTCAGCTTGTCGAAGGGGTTTCCTTCATAGAGACATCGGCGACAGAAGCATCAGCATCATGGGAAGATGCTTTGGCGCCCTTGTTCTTGGCGTGTTGCCCGCCAGTTTTGTTCTCTTCCAGCAACCGAGCGTGTTCTTCCTTGTTCGCTTGGATTTTCTTTGCTTGTTGTTGCGCTAGATCTTTCTTGACCTTCTCCATGCGAATGCCCGTGTTTTTCACGATGGCGGCTTGTCTCTCTTGGTGAGCAGAGAGTCGAGCATGTGCCTCGCGACGACGTTGCTCGTACTCGTCTTTGGGCTCGGGTTTGGGCTCGGCCTCGTCTTCTGCAACAGCAAGATCTGGATGATCGTTTCTTGGTTGTTGTCTGGCAGCGAGAGCACTCCTGCGCGATTTCATCTCGGCAACAGGATCACGGGGATCTGAAGCTTCTGGATCTGACATGTTGATCTCCTTTGGTGGATTAGCTGTTCACGCGGTTGTACACGAGGTAGGCATCTTGATTGGCAACGTACCCATTCGTTGCGTTGACACCGTTTGGCGTGGGGCTGGTGAGGACGATGGCGTCAGTTGGTACTGCAGGCAAGACACGAGCTTGAATGCAGTACTCGACCGTGGCACTTGGAGGAAACCTCGGACCGGTGATGGTTCCACCAACGTTGGCGAAGCTGAGCACGTTCAACCCATTGGTGAGATCGTTCAATTCGGCTGCACCAGAGTCACGATCCACGCACCATTCTTTACCTATGGAAGATCCATTCCATTCGATGGATCCTCCTCGATTGTCGAGCGTGTTCGTTGCTCCACCACCGCCATCAAAGCAATTTACGATGCCGAGATCTGCACCCTTCGCGGAAACATAAGGATCCACTCCAATCGCAGCCGTGGTGAATGAACTGGAACCGTTTACGCACGTTGCTCCATCCAAGAACAAATTGGATGGGGTTTTATCATCAATGCGAGCATCAATGTTTTCGTACGATCCTTGGTATTCAAGTCGCGAAAACTCTGCCGTGGGAAAACCGAAGAAGAGCCACTTGCAATAGGTACCCTTGTCGACTCGAATCCTTGAATTGGCGGATTGAGTGATCCCACCATCTCCATCAATGTTGCAGGCCGTGAAGAGGTAATACCCGAAAAATACAGCAGGTGGAATCGGGTCGGACACTTCACAGAATGCCTCACCAAAAGTCAGACCTTGGCAAAGGCCCCCGTTGCAATTGGAGATCATCACTTTTCCTCCGCATCCTTGCAAAAGGTAAGAAGCGAGGAACTCCAAGGACAGGCCACCAGCGGTGCCAAAGAAGTTGCAATTCCTTGCCGTGAACGTATCCAGGTTGGCGATACCATTTCCCTGAGCAGCTACAGCGAACGTGCCAGGAGCTGTCGTCTGGAAAAGAATCCCTTGGACATTCAAATTGTCTCCACCCGAAGTGTTCCACAGCAACGCTTCACCCGCGTTGGAAAACACCCTCACAGATGGTGTCTGAGGATCTCCCAGTGCCGACAACGTGAGATACATGCCGCTGGGAACGACCAAGCTTTCGTTGTAATCGCCTGGCGTGATCAAGATGGTTGCGCCGAAGGGGGCGGCTGCGATGCCTGCTTGGATCGAGGCGTAGGGATTCGCAATGCTACCGTCTGGCGTGACGCTAGCGGTACCAAGGTCAACGTACACAACGGTTGATAGAGGATCTATCGTTCCCCCAGGACCAGGAGGCCCCGCAGGACCAGGAGGCCCAGCAGGACCAGGAGGCCCAGCGGCACCTGCAGGACCTCGAACACAACAGATCTTGGAACCTCGACGACAGCATTGTGTGCAAGTGGACATGCTATAAACGCTACCGTTCTTGAATCGCCATGTCCACCTCCAACGCCCACATCAAAAACTGAGATCGCTGTCTGTTGCAGGCGAACTGTTCTTTATGACAAAGATAAAATGCGATGCCATACACAGAGATGTTTGTTCAAAGCGCGCTTACTATTCTCTTGGCTATTTTCGCTATATTCTTGTTATTCTTCTGTGTACTTGTATGGTTTGTAACTGACATCGCCGTAAACCATCCGTTGTTTACTGGTGAGTCCCGAGCTGAAGGCATTGATCAAGAAGGCCAAGGGTCCCAAGACCTCGTTCAAGCAACTCAGGAAGTTGCAAGAGCACCCCGAGGTGGAGGTGCGCCGCGCGTTGCTCGACAACCCCAACCTCGTTCCCACCCAAGGGGACGGAAAGCTCCACACGGGCTTGCTGGAGACGTTGGCGTGCGAGTTTCCCGAGGAGGTGGCGGCGCATCCCGCCTTCGTTCTCTACGCCCTGATCGAGCCTGCCCAGGAGATGGGCTGGGTGGTGATCGAAGTGGTGAAAAGGACGGCCGACGTGGGGCTGATCGAGCAGGTGTTGCGCTCTTGGGGGGCTGACCATTGGGAAGTGCGCTATTGGGTGGCGAAGAACCCGAACACGCCCCTCGATGTCCTTCGAACCCTGGGCAACAAGTTCACCGAATCAAAATGTAAAGTGCGCGAAGCAGTGGCGGAGAACCCCCACACGCCCCCCGACGTCCTTCGCCTCCTGGGCAACGAGGAAACTGAAGACGATGCGGACGTGCGCCAAGCGGTGGCGAGGAACCCCACCACGCCTGAGGACACCCTTCGATCCTTGGGCAACCAGAAGACCGAATCCGTGGGGGACGTGCGCCAATCTGTGGCTCAGAACCCGAACACCCCCCTGGATGTTCTTCGACTCCTGGGCAACGAAGCGACAGAATCCTCGTGGTGGGTGCGCGAAGCGGTGGCGGAGAACCCCCACGCGCCCCTGGATGTTCTTCGCACGCTGGGCAACCCGAAGACCGAATCGGAGGGGTACGTGCGCGCAGCCGCGAAGAAGGCGCTCGCTGCGCGTGGCCTGTCGTGAGACCCTGGCCGCATGGACTTCCTCGACGAGACGGGCACCCGCTACCAGCTCACCGAAGCGGTGGAGGCCCCTGCGGCTGCGCAGAAGGCGCCTGTGTGGCCCTGGGTACTCGGGGGGCTCGCTGTCGCTGGAGGACTCGTGTGGATGGCCTCGTCGAGCCCCCGGAAGGTCAATCCCGTGAACCCTGAGTTGAAGGCATTGATCGAGGAGGCTCGCGATCCAACCACCTCGTTCCATCATCTGAAGTCGTTGCAACAGCATCCCGAGGTGGAGGTGCGACGCGCGTTGTTGGACAACCCCAACCTCGTTCCCACCCAAGAGGATGGAACGCTCAATACGAGCTTGTTGAGGGCGTTGGCGAGAGAGTTTCCTGAGGAGGTGGCGGGGCATCCTCTGTTCGTGCTCCACGCCCTCGTCGAGCCCGACTACGAGATGGATGTGGTGGTGGGGGAGGTGGTGCGAAGGACGGCCGACGTGGGGCTGATTGAGCAAGTGTTTCGCACGTGGGGGTCTGATCTTGGGGAAGTGCGCTATTGGGTGGCGATGAACCCGAGCACGCCCGTCGATCTCCTTCGCCTCCTGGGCAACGAGGCCACCGAATCCGAGTGGTCCGTGCGCAAAGCAGTGACGAAGAACCCCAGCACGCCCGAGGACACACTTCGAGCGCTGGGCAACCCGAAGACCGAATCCGAGGGGTACGTGCGCATCGAGGTGGCGAGCAACCCCACCACGCCTGAGGACACCGTTCGAATCCTAGGCAACCAGAAGACCGAATCCGTGTGGTACGTGCGCCAAGGTGTGGCGGCGAACCCCACCACGCCGCCCGACGTCCTTCGTCTCCTGGGCAACGAAGCGACAGAATCCGTGTGGAACGTGCG
>JAKQFZ010000336.1 GCA_029558215.1 Candidatus Omnitrophota bacterium | reverse complement strand
TGATGGGCAGATCAGCTATGCACAGTCTCGTCCCACCTATAAGTGGAACATTGAAACGACTTGGACGCTGGAGCAATGGATCAAGCGAAGCAGCCCTTCCGACATCTTTTCCTTCCGATACATGGTGCTTGGTGATCGCTTTGGCGTCGCAGGCAGCCACTCCACCATGCACAGCCCGAAACTCGGCTTCGAGCAAGTGGTGCGACTTTTGTGGAATGCGCAACGCTACAGAAATCTCTACGGCTTTAACGTGGAGACAGTCTTTCACGACGACGTGCCTGGCGTCGCATGGACATATCCTCAGATTCTTGCCCGTTCGGGAATCAAGTATCTGGTCTGCGGTGAGAATCTTTTCATCGGTGGCGGATTCACTCAGCCCTATGACTCGTACCCGTTCTACTGGAAGGGTCCCGATGGCAGCCGGGTGCTGACATGGTCGGCTCGCAACAGCTACACCGAAGGCTTTTCGAACTACGGGCTTCCGTGGATCTCCAATGTACCTGTGGATCAGGCAAAGCTGGAAACGGCTCTGACAACTCTGACAAATCAGGGTTATCCCTACGACGCCGTTGTCGTGCAGCAAGCTTTTGACAACGCTTCGATCACCGTTCATTACAACGCGATTCAGACTTGGAATGCCAACAACGACAATCCCAAGTTCATCCTTGCCACGCCCGAGGAGTTCTTTGAGTACCTGGTCGCCAACTACGACAGTCAGATACCCGAGCATTCTGGCAACTGGACATCCCTCTGGGACGGGGGCTCGATGACGGAGCCCAAGTCTGAGAAGATCGTCAAGAACGCTCAGGATGAAGTCTTGGCAACGGAGAAGATGTGGGCGATCGCTTCGGAAGTCGGGTTGGGAACCTATCCCCATGATGAATTCACCAACGCCTGGGATATGATGCTCACGGTGGATGAGCACTCCGGTGGCGGTGGAGGATGGGCGGATTACTTCACGCAGGAAGAAGTGGACGCCAACAGTGAGCAGCACTATGGGTACGCCCTGAGCGCGTCGGCCTCTGCCGTCTTGACTCGAACCACTGCTGAGGAGGCTCTGCTGGATGCCCTGGCGGCTCCCCAGGGGGACTCCATCGTCGTTTT
>JAKQFZ010001221.1 GCA_029558215.1 Candidatus Omnitrophota bacterium | reverse complement strand
AATGAAAAAGGATCTTCCCCAGCGTGTGCTGGTGTATGGTCCTCCGAAGTGCGGCAAGACAGAAGCTATGGGCGCGCTTGCAGAAACTCACGATCTGATCTGGTTTGATCTGGAAGATGGCGTGAAAACTCTCGACAAGCTTCCCATGGAATACCAAGATCGGATCGACGTGATCCAGATTCCGGAATCCAAGGGCAATCCTGTAGCTATCAACACCATGCTCAAGGTGGTTACGTGGATTCCCGGCTCCATCTGTGTCGAGCATGGCGCATGGGACTGCGCAGCTTGCAAGAAGAATGATCTGCCGCGCACCGAAGTGAATCTTCGTCAGCGTGACTGGAGCAAGACCATCGTGGTTGTGGATTCCCTGTCTGCTCTGGCAGAATCTGCAATCAATCACCTTCTCCGTGGCCGCGATGCAGCAGCTAAGGCAGAATGGGATGACTGGTTTGCGCAAGGTGCGCTGATGACCAAGTTCCTTTCTGCCGTGCAAACTTCCCGCATGAACTGGATGATGGCGACGCACGAAATGGAAGTCGAGCGGGAAGATGGCACGATGATGCTGGTTCCTGTTTCCGGCACCCGCAACTTCTCCCGTAACACCGGCAAGTATTTCGATCATGTTGCGTACATGCGAGTGAAAGGTGGTCGGCACACAGCCGGATCTGCTACCACATACCTCGACAAGATCCATACAGGCTCCCGCCTCGGCGTGAAGATTGAAGCAGGCTCTGTGATTGATCTTCGCCCATTCTTCAATGAGGAACTTCGCAAGGCAGCGATGGCAGAAGCTGCTGCGAATGTCAAAGATACTCTGGGCGCGAGCAAAGCAACGCTCGCATCCGGTATCCGCAAGCCGCCTGCGGTAATTGGCGGCATCAAGAAGTAACCTAAACCTCTCATACAGTACCCTACTTAAAGGAACTCATCATGGCTGAAAAGAAAATCTCCGCAGAATCGCTCGAACTGTTCGATTCGATCATGAATGCCACGCCGGAAGCTCTGCACCTGCTTCCGGAATACAAGGCATTCCCGCAGGGTTCTTTCCTGTGCGAACTGAAGTGCGATCCGAAGGAAGGTCTGCGTGAGCTGAAGGACGAGCCGTATTTCGCTGTCGAATTCAAGCTGACCGAAGATGGCGAAATGACGCTGGGTGACGGCGTGGAGCAG
>JAKQFZ010001220.1 GCA_029558215.1 Candidatus Omnitrophota bacterium | reverse complement strand
TTGCGGATATTTCCATATCAAACTACTGTAGTGCCTCCTGTCCGTTCTGCTATCGCGATAGTAATACTCGCGGTCACCACATGACTGTTGACGACTACAAGTTTGTTCTCTCCCAATTATCAAGTTCGACTTGGGGTAATGTTTTCCAAGTTGCCATTGGCGGGGGAGAACCGTTGGAACATCCGCACTTTCTCGACATCCTTGACGCATCACTTCACGCGGGAGTAACACCGAATGTCACGACTAACGGAATGCTAGTTACCTCTTCCATTGCATCTCTCCTGTGCGACAGAGTTGGCGCAATGGCCGTCTCGGTCTGTGACATGGCAAACTATCCCAAGACAGCAATCGGCCATCTGGTGTCTGCCGGAATTCGCACAAACATCCATTTTCTTCTTCGCCGTTCCACCGTTCCTCAGGCCGTTGAGATGTTGGATGGGCTATTCGACGATCTCCTCACAGGAGTCAATGCGGTGATCTTTCTCACCCACAAGGCAAAGGGCCGCGCGATCTCCGCTGATAATCTAACTTGGAACAGCGATCTTAGCCGTTTTGTGCGGGCAATAGATCTTCGACGAACCACTATAAAGGTCGGTTTTGATGCCTGTTTGGTGCCACTGTTGCTGCATTCGACCCGCGTTGACACTCAATTGATTGATTCGTGCGAATGTGGGCTCTTTTCCGTCTATATTGACGAGAGGCTCAGCGTCAGCCCTTGTTCGTTCTCTTCTGGGTCTAAGTATTCCTGGAGTCTCCGTACCATGTCCTTCGAACACATCTGGAAGAAAGAGCTGGAAGGCTATCGCGCAGCGATTCGTAACGACTGCCAACGCAAGTGTCCGGCACATGCGGCATGTAGAGGTCAGTGTCCCTTCTTCCCGAACCTTACGTTGTGTTATTCAGCCACGGAAGGATCGGCACTCTCATGAAGCAGATATCCATATCTTGGGAGCGCCTCTCTCAAAATGCCGAATCCAAAGAGGTCAGTTTTGAGACATTCACCTTTCAGGTCGCTTATGCGGTCTACCGTCCATACGGTGACTTTAAGTACGACTACAACACGCCTGGGTCAGAGTTCTATCTTCGCTTGACCCGTGATTGTCCTGATCTAAAGGCGAAGGCGGGGCAGGTCGTTGGCTGGCAGGCAAAGTTCTGGCTCAACCATAGCGACACTGCCAACACATCATTGGAAAAGACCAATCGT
>JAKQFZ010001218.1 GCA_029558215.1 Candidatus Omnitrophota bacterium | reverse complement strand
CTCCTGGAAGTTTTGGAGGACGTCAACGAGATTCATCTGAACCTGGAGGACATGGAGAGGATTGTCTGGATCCAGGATCATGCTTCCACTGGTTGCTCTCCAAGTGAAACACTTCGAGATGGACTGGATTCTCAGGAACCTTTCATCCTCGTTGATCTTTCGGATCTCGTCGTCAGTGTACATCTTCTCCCTCTTTCATCGCCTCAACGGCGCTTTCTATGGTCTGACATTTGGCGATCAGGATGTACTTCCATCCCATCCCAAACTGTGTGTCTGGTGCTCGAGTCTTCCCGATCTCAGCATGATCCCACTGTTCTACTCCGAAGCGGAGAGCGAACTTGTGACCAAGTAGGGAGCTGTCCAGTGCCTGGTTCTGGAAGACTCCAATCCAGTCGCCTGGTTCTGAGAGCCAGCGTTTGAAGACTTCTGCTTGGTTGTCATAGTAAACTTTCAAAGTTCATACCTTTCTGCGCTCGCGCGCAATGAGTTGAGGATGTGATCCGTATGGACGACCGTCAACGACTACACGATCTCCATGAGTACGAACATATCTAGCGAGGCTCTGTTCCTGGATGAAGGCCATTCTTGATGTCCTGTTGGATCTGTTTGAAAAGATCGTAGTTGAACTTGAAGTCATGATTCCGATCTTCACACATGACTTCTGGGTAGACATCATCGTCGATCTCTTTGTAGTCATAGTCATCGTACTGAGGATTCTCAAGTACGATCGCCATCGCTTCTTCTGCTGTCCGTGCACGTACGGTATCTCTGTAGAGAGCATGGACACCGTACTCAACTGTCCACTTGCGAACCTCACCTTCGATCTTGATGGGCTCACGAACGGGTTTCTCTTTCTTAGCCATGTGATCTCCTTACGTGTGAATGTATCCGTCGAGCTCGACGCCGTGATAGACGTTCCCTCTCCAGAAGAAGTAGCATCCATTCGTCGAGTCCCACTCGACCTTGAGTTCATGAACACAAAGGTCATGGCGTTGAGCGAATCGGGATAGGGAGTCCAGGACTTTCTTGGGTAAGGTG
>JAKQFZ010001217.1 GCA_029558215.1 Candidatus Omnitrophota bacterium | reverse complement strand
CTGCTCCTTCTGAAGGCGGACACGGATGTCGAACTCCTCGCCCTCAACACGGAACTGACCCGCAACAGTGCCAGTCATATAGGTTTCGATGGTCTCTGCGATGGTTCGGGCAGACAACCCAAGATCGGCGGCGCGTTTCCGATCAATGATGATCTGGATTTCCGGTTTGCCCTTCTCAAACGAAGTCTCCACATCCCAGACTTCCGGAACATTTTGCAGTCGGGCTTTGATCTGTCTGGCGAAGTTCTGAATCTGCGTGTAGTTGCTGCCAATGATCTCAATCTGAACTGGCTTGTCTTCACCCCCACCCCCATGGCTCATCTCCTGAACCCGAACTTCCCCTTCAGCAAAATCCTTCGAAAGCGCACGCAGCTCGTCCATGACATCCCAGAGCGAGCGCTCACGGTCTTCCACGTTCCCCAGCGAGATGAAGACGGAAGCCTTGTTGCCGCGTACAGTGGAGGAGACAATCTGAGCTTCCGGCACTTCCATACATATCTTTTCTAAACGAAGCGCCGCCTGGTCAGTGTGTTTCAAATTGGACCCCTGGGGCATCTCCAGCTCAACGTTGATCATCCCTTGATCCATTTTGGGAAACTGCGCCTGACTCGGTTGCATGTATTTGAAGACCGCGACGGAAAACACTCCCGCCGCCAACACGGTGAGAATCCGAGTTGCAGTACTTCTGGAGACGGATTTGATTCCAGAACCATAGGCACTGAACGACGCAGGTGCCCATGCCATAAGTCTGTCAAATGAGTTGCACAGGGCAACATATGCTCGCACCGTGCTTTTCGGCTTATCACCTCGCGCAATCAGCCTTGCGCCAAGACAAGGGACAACGGTAAGCGCAACGAGAAGTGACGCCAAAATCGAGAACACGATGACCAGGGCAAGATCCTTGAATACCTCCCCGGCAATTCCCTCCACAAACACGATCGGGAAAAACACCGCAACGGTGGTAAACGTAGACGCAGTGAGAGCAAGCGCGAGTTCGCTGGCGGCATTGCCAGCCACATCATGGGGGTGTTGATCGGGATTGTTCTTCCGATGGCGGAAAATGTTCTCGATGACAACGATGGAGTTGTCAATGACCATACCCACTCCCAGAGCCAAACCACCCAGCGAGATCAGATTCAGGGTCATGTCCGCCAGATACATGCAGAAGAAGGTGCTGACCACGG
>JAKQFZ010001216.1 GCA_029558215.1 Candidatus Omnitrophota bacterium | reverse complement strand
TGAAGGCTAAGGAATTGGACAAGAAGTTCGACGATGGTGAGGATGTTCTGAAATACCTTGAGCTTAACAAGGCCCATCGTGTCGAACAGGAGCAGAAGCGAGTTAATGTGGATTTCCCTGTGTGGATGATTCACTCCTTGGACAAGGAAGCGCAGCGGCTTGGTATTCCCAGACAATCATTGATCAAAATGCTGATCGCCAGGCATATAGAGAAAGCCAGAGCATAGAAGACTCAAACAACAGCATGAACGCCGTACTCTCCTATCGTCTCAGTCAACTTCATTAATAGCCTCCACTATTGTCCCATCATAAGTCGAAGAGAGACAACTGGTTGAGGTTATTATTGTTCGCCAGTTGAAACTCGCCATCCGTAAATAGTTGCTGCAAGTCATCATAACAAAACGGTGACACGCTCAAAACCTGTAGAATGTTGTAGAGGCTGAATCGCTCAAGGTGAAGCCTTTTCCGCAGGATTGCCACCAGCACATAGACTGAAACGGCGATCCACACCTGCGTTTTCACCGCATTCAGGTTGTGTCCGAAGAATGCCTTGATCCTCAGATGCTGCTTGATCCACTTGAAGAACAGCTCGACCTGCCAGCGTGCCTTGTACAGTGAGGCAATGGTGGTTGCGGGAAGGTCGAGGTTGTTGCTCAGGAATACGTACACGTCACCGTCCTCCGGATCCCGGTATCGAACCCGACGAAGAACGCCGGGGTATTTTGAGTAACTGTCCTCCTTCTCGGCAAAGACGACCTGGTCGGAGAGGACATCTGGAGACGGAGAGTTCCTGGGCAGCGAATAGCGTCTCTTGAGCTTGATGTTCCGCTTGAGCCGGGTGACGAAGAAGGCTCCACTGGTAGTGATCCTGAATAGCCTGGCGAAGTCCATGTATCCCATGTCCATGACATAGTACGCACCCGGCTCAAGGATGAGTCGGTCGAGGAAGTTGACGTCGTGGGCCTTTGCCGCAGTGATGTCGATGACGGTCGGGATAGAGCTTGGAAGCTCGAGGAGGGTGTGAAGCTTGATTGCTCCCCGTGACTCCCTGAACTCAGCCCATGGGAACAGGGAGAGGGACAGGCTGATCGTGGTTGCTCACGCCGGAGTTAAGATTCCACTTTCACCGAAGTTATGATTCCAGTTCTCGCCGGAGAAATGATTCCACTTTCGCCGGAATTATGATTCCAGTTTTCGTGACCGGCTTCCGAGAAATCCTTGAAGCATCCTGAATAATTAAACTGTCAGCGGCGAAGTCTCATTTCGTTATCGTCTCCGAAAAACCCGGAGGTGATAATGTCACGGAAGAGGACTTCGTTGAGAAAAGTACGAAAACTTATCAAAGGCTACATGACTGGGATCACCAGTTCGCGGGAGCTTGGTGCATTCGTTGGGATATCCCACAGCCGGGTGCAGG
>JAKQFZ010000322.1 GCA_029558215.1 Candidatus Omnitrophota bacterium | reverse complement strand
GAATCTTGGTGACTTCGACAAAGCCCAAAAGGTCTATTCCCTGCTGCCGGCTGGAGAGCAGGGCACCGTGGACAGTCATCTGTTTCTGGCGCGTCTGTTTTACAACCAGAAGCAGTATACCTTCGCGATGACTGAGGCGCGCAAGGTTCAGGAAATCGACAAGAACAACGTTCATGCCATCAATCTCAAAGGCATGGTCTTCGCGCGTCGGGATCAACTGATCCTCGCGATCCGGGAGTTTGAAGAATCGCTCAGTATTCAGCCTGACCAGCCTGATATCCAGCAAATTGTTGAAGTGCTGAAAAAATCCAGGTAGACGGGAATCAGTGTCCACCAAACTCATGAACATTGACCCAAGCGGCTCTCTGGGTGAAATCCTGTTCACTGAGGAACAGATAGCCTCGCGTGTGCGTGAACTTGCCAGTCAGATCACTCAGGATTACCAAGGAAAGTCGCTCGTGGTGATGAGCGTACTGAAGGGATCGGTGTTCTTCTTGACGGACATCACCCGTCACATTGATCTGCCTGTCGAACTCGAATTTGTGAAGATTTCCACCTACAAAGGAACCACCCAGCCTCAGGTGCAACCTCGATTCGAGCATGGCCTGCCGTGGGTGCATGGGAAGAATGTGCTGCTTGTGGAAGACATTGTGGACACCGGAGAGACACTGCATTACGCCAGGGAAGCACTGCTTCAAAATGGTGTGGCAAGCGTTCGTATATGCGTCCTTCTGGCCAAGGAAGGATACCAGTCTCGAGGTGGATGTGTCCCCGACTACATTGGTTTTTGCATTCCGAATCTGTTTGTTGTAGGCTATGGCCTTGACTATCAGGAGCGTTTTCGCAATCTGCCTTGTGTGGCAGTGCTCCACCAGAGTGGTGATGGAGAGAGTAAATGAGCGCGACGGATCAGAACGACAATCAGAGAAAAGAGCACAAGGCGGAGTACTGCCAGAGCTGTGGAGCATGCCCAGCAGGACAAGCCTCAAGCCGTGGTGCAAGCACTGCCGCCAATGAAGAGATTGAGGCGTTGGTTCGAGAAGTAACGCGTGAGGTGCTGAAGCATCTGAAGAGTGTCGAAATGAAACCGTGATCAACAGCACTTTCTGCTGGACAGTTTGGGCACAAATATGGCAGAAATAGCAGGCTGATCCATAAAGGAATGTGATTGATTCCTGAACCTAAGGAACAACGGACAGAGGAGGTATGAAGGCGTGGCTGAAGAGATTCAAGGAAGGGCATTGGGATTGATCGAGACCAAGGGTCTTGTGGCTGCCATCGAGGCTGCCGATGCCATGGTCAAAGC
>JAKQFZ010001208.1 GCA_029558215.1 Candidatus Omnitrophota bacterium | reverse complement strand
CTTTGACTGTATTCAAGCAAAGATAGACTTCGAAGACAACGTCAGTCTCAATCTGGACACGTCATGGATTCTCCCTGAAGGCTTTGAAGCCATCGTGAACCAGGAGATTCGTATCGTGGGTACGGAAGGCGTCATCGAGATTGACTCACAGAACCGCGGTGCGGAAGTTTGTCTCCATGGGGAAACACAGAAGACGCTCAACCTGGGCTTCAAACTTCTCTCCAAAGACAAGTGGGGCAACTCTCGGTACGAAGGCTATGGATTTAGTTCGATTGCGGATTTCGTTGAGAACATCTCGTTTCTCAATACCGGTGGAACACTTCACGCCTTGAAAGGCAAATACCCCGACGGTGAAGACGGCCTGGAGACAACCCGAATTCTCTGCGCGATCCATGAGAGTGTCTCGTCGGGTCGTTCATTGGAAGTTTGATCGATCAGCGGTGTTGTCATCGAGCACAGAAGAACTCGCGAGACTGCAACCTACCGTTTCCTGAAAACATTCTGCCACTCTCTTCGAGTAAGTCTTCCCATCACGTCGCCTGATCCTTCACATCCGACAGATAGGCGGTTCGGAGCAGTTCGACGATGCGGATGAAACCGGTTGGGGGCGTAGCCGAGAACGTCATCTTCTCACACGTTGTCGGATGCACAAACTCGATGCTTTCGGCGTGCAGAAGTATTCCCTGATACTTTCGTAATGCGCTCTGAACGTTTGAAAGAACTCCAGATTTCAGACGGTAGCCGTAAAGAGTATCGCCAACAATAGGATGGCCAAACGATGCAAGATGTACTCGCAGCTGATGCGTCCTGCCTGTCCTGGGTTTCAGAAGCAGGAACGCGTGATCCTCAAGAAACTGCTGGACTTCGTAGTGAGTTTCTGCGGCTTTGCCCTTTGGGTCAAGCGCAAATTTCTTCCGATCGTGGGGATGCCGTCCTATGGACTGAGAAATGATGCCTTCCTTGGGATCAGGATGTCCACGCACCACAGCAAGGTATGTTTTGGATATGCTGCGCTCGGCAAACTGAGCCGCGAGTGCATGGTGTGCTCGGTCGTTCTTGGCAACCAGCAGAATGCCGGATGTTGGCTTGTCCAGACGGTGAACAATTCCGGGGCGCAGAACTCCCCCAATTCCGGATAGATCATCGAGATGATGCAGAAGTGCGTTGACCAGCGTCCCCGTTCGGATGGGACCCGCCGGATGAGCGGACATCCCGGGCGGTTTGTTGATGACCGCGAGATCCCCATCTTGATAGAGAATGGACAACTCCAACGCTTCTGCAACCACCTCTTCAGGGAGAGGTTCAGGGATCAGAACCAGTATGGTCTCCCCACCCTTGAGCCTATGGTTGGACTTGAGGATAGTCTTGCCGTTGACGACAACATGCTCCGTTTCGATCCAAGACTGAACTTGTGTGCGGGAATGATCTGAGCCGAGATTGGCACTCAGAAATGTGTCCAACCTTTGCCCGCTGGCTTTATCATCTGCATGAATTGTGATCTCTGTGTGGCTCATGAGCTGTGGAGCATTCCATCAGCTCAGGGACATTTTGTCCAGCATGATGATCAGTTCTCAGATTCAGGCTTTGCCTCGGAGTCAAACAGACAGAATGAATCCTGTTGCGTCATCCATCGGGCGAGGTCTTCCGGCTCATTGATATTGTAGAAAGCGGGAGAATCGGGGAACTGAACTGCAACACCAGCAAGTTCCGTCCAGACTCTACGAGCCTTCCGCTCACCACGATCCAGGGCTTCGCGAACGGCATTGAGTGCCGCGGTGGCAACGACGGCGCAGAGAGGATGCCATGAGAACTGCCCCGTTGTGGCAAAGACAACTTGGCTTTCCGTCTCAAGAAATGCGTCCCTGAGTTGTGACAGTTCAAGTCCGCTGATACCAGGAAGATCGCAGGGAAGGAAAAGCACGCCATCGCTGGACGACTGGAAGTATGTCAAGGCCGCCTCAATGCCTGCGAGTGGCCCCAAACCCCTTCGTAAGTCCGCAAGGATGGGATAGCCAAACCTGACGTAAGCGTCTCGATGATCGGAGACGATGGCAATATCTTCGATGGCTGAGGCCAGAAGAGCCTCAATAGCGTTCTCAATGATACTCGTCCCGGGACGGACTTCCAGAAGCCCCTTGGGATAGTTGCCGTAGCGCGACGAGTTCCCACCGGCAAGAATGCAGCCTGATATCATGCGTTTCACTGCCCGTATCGCTTGACCATCTCTCGTGCAACGGATTTGATACCAATTCCCGTGGGACAGACGTCATCGCATCGCCCGCAAAGGAAGCACGTGATGTGTCCCCATCGGGTTCGGTCAGCAGCCAGCTTATGATGGATCCGTCTTCGCGTCCTGAGTGACTCGGTGCCCATAGGGTTGTGACCACTGGCTTCTCTCATAAACCCGTCCAACTGACAGGAGTCCCAGATTCTGAGACGTTTGACTTTGTTATCGCTCTGCCAGTCAAAGACATCGAAACAGGTACAGGTGGGACAACTGAGATTGCATGCGGTGCAGGCGATACAACGTTTGGAAATGTCACGCCAAAACTCTTCAGGAACTTTCTCAGCGACAAGAAGATCGGACGCCTTTTCGATGATCTTCTGATCCTGGTCATCTAGAGATTCCGACTGTGCTTTGAGCTCAGCCAACGTGTTGGCTGAGCCCTTGGCTTTGATGGCATCGCCAACCGCAACACCCGCTGCCGAGTAAGGAATGACAAGAAAACGATCGCCATCATAGGCCAGTTCGAGGTCGCAATTCCGACCGGCAATCTTCTGAAAGGCACCGTCCTTGCCACAACGACCAGAAACGACAACGACAACGGAACCGTCACGCTTGTTGAAGTAGATGCTGTCCCTGAAATTCTCTGAGTAGAACTTGTCAATAAATGCCAGACAGTCCGCATCCTCTGCAGTGAATCCGACGACCAGAAGCGGTTTTCCGACAGGCTGTTGCATGGCGACGCCGCTTCCCTCTTGCGTCAGAATACATTCCTGTTGCGGGAAGAAGACGCTTGTTGTCTTCGTGAAGATGCGCCCGCCCATCAGTGCCAACGGACCTTCATCAAGCCGTCCCAGCGAGCGACTTCCATCGTGCATTCGAATGGGTGCAAAAACATCGTATTGTGAAGAGATCTGTTTGAAAGAACTCTCCAACTCCTGCGGGGTGGCTGCCTTCACGATGCCCTCCTTACTCGCGCGGCGCAGACTTTATACTCAGGAATCTTGGCGACTGGATCCAAAGCGTTGATGGTCAACAGATTTGCCGGACCTTCTTCAAAATGGAACACCATAAACAGAACACCTTGTCGGATGTTCTCGGAAACCAGCGCCTTTGCCCTGACTTCTCCACGACGTGTGCTGACGAAGACCCATTCCTTGTCACGCACACCCAGTTCCTTCGCATCCTCAAGATTCATCTCAACGTAGGGGCCTGGCTGTTCTCGATCAAGAATCCGGGTGCGCCGTGTCATGGTTCCAGTATGGAAATGGAAATAGCTCCGACCTGTGCTCAGAATGAAGGGATACTCGGCATCCGGAAGCTCCGCCGAGGGGATATACTCTGCCGGACTAAACAACCCCAGCCCTCGGGTGAACTTCCCGACGTGGAGGACAGGCGTGCCCGGATGATCTGGAGCAGGACAGGGCCACTGGAGCCCCACTTGATCAATTCGATCAAAAGATATCCCACCATAGATCGGCGTCACTGATGCGGCTTCATCCATGATCTCACTGGGGCTTGAGTACTGCATTCCATCGTATCCGGCACGTTTTGCGAGATCGCAAAGAATCTCCCAGTCAGCTCGTGCCTGCCCGGGAGGATCAACGGCCTTGCGAACACGTTGCACACGCCGCTCTGTGGATGTGAAGGTGCCGTCTTTCTCCGCGTAGCAAGCGGCGGGCAGAATCACATCAGCAAGTTCACTGGTCTGAGTCGGGAAAATGTCCACGACGACCAGGAAATCCAAGGCCTCAAGCGCTTCTCGGACATGGTTCTGATCAGGGTCAGACATCATTGGATTCTCACCGAGAACAAACAGACCCTTGAGTTTCCCATCCGCTGCAGCATTGATCGCTGTCGTGACGGTCAATCCGACTTCGCCAGGAAGATTCCGTACACCCCAGGCCTTTTCAAACTTCTCTCGAACTGGAGCATCGGTAACCTTCTGGTAACCGGTGAAGACGTTCGACAGCGCTCCCATGTCGCAAGCGCCTTGAACGTTATTCTGACCTCTGAGAGGATTCACTCCGGTTCCCGGCTTGCCAAGATTCCCCGTGAGCATCACCAGGTTCGCACAAGTCTTGACATTGTCCACACCGTGCGTGTGCTGCGTAATGCCCATGGAGTAGACGATCATCGCTTTGTCCGCTTTGGCGAACATCCGAGCAGCCTGAACGATCTCCTCGGCTGTGATTCCGCAGATCTCTGCAGCCTTCTCGGGCGGGTAGTTTGCAACGACTTTCTTGAGTTCTTCGTAGTTCTCCGTTCGGTTGGCCACAAACTCCTTGTCTTCCAGTCCCTCACTGATGATGACATTCATGATGCTGTTCAGAAACGGCACATCGGTTCCGTTCTTCCAGCGAATGTGAAGGTCGGCAAACTCCGCGAGACGAATCTTCCTGTTGTCGGCAACGATGAGCTTGGCACCTCGTTCCAAAACACGTCGGATGATCCGAGTGCCGATAAGGGGATGTTGTTCCGTTGTGTTGGAGCCGGTGACAAAGAAGCAGTCGGCTTCATCCATGCAGGAGATCGAGTTGGTCATGGCACCAGAACCGAATGTTCCAGCGAGACCGACCACTGTTGATGCATGGCACAGACGCGCACAATGATCCACATTGTTGGTCTTGTAGACCGCCCGCGCCAGTTTGTTCATCAGATAATTCTCTTCGTTGGTCGTCTTTGCCGAAGAGAAAAACGCGACGGAATCAGTTCCGTACTTCTCCTGGATGTCTTTGAACCTTGAGACAATCAGGTTCAAGGCTTCGTCCCAGGACGCTTTGACCATCTTGCCGTTTCGCCGAATCATTGGATCAGTCAGACGGTCTGGGTGGTTGGGAAACTGATAGGCCGTCCAGCCCTTGACGCAGAGTTGTCCTTTGGTGACCACATGTTCGGAATCACCTTCCACGCCAACCAGTTGCCCCTGATCGTTGACAACCAGATAGAAGCAGCATCCCGTTCCACAATAAGGGCATGTCGTCAGAACGCGTTTCATAGTGCCCCCTTCAGATTGATGACTTGATCGAGTCGGAACACAGGTCCATCAAGACAGCAATAGAGATGCTCGATGGTGCAGTGTCCGCACTTGCCAACACCGCACTTCATGTGCCGCTCGAGCG
>JAKQFZ010001207.1 GCA_029558215.1 Candidatus Omnitrophota bacterium | reverse complement strand
CAAAATGGCACAGTTTCCGGTTAGAGAGAATGCTGTTGTGGGCTTGTCACAGCCGCTTTCGGCGGGTCTGAAGACCAATAAACATGGATTTACAGGATAAACAGGACAGGATTGAAAATCGTGTTCCTCCTCTTTATCCTTGTCGAATTCACATGCCCCGAACGGGCGAAGCATGATTCACCCCTACATCTTGAACTGAAGACAACTGGAGCGTCTAGCTCCGAAAACCGGGATTCTGGGTTGGGGGCAACCCAGGCTACTGGCTTGACGCCCTCCGTGCGCTGAGCCCTGACCGTAACGTCCATTCGATTTGACACACAATCGCGAATCCACTAACTTCAATAAACACCAAATACGCATCGGAATCGTGTAGAGACGATGCCAGACTTGGGAGGGAGAGAAGCCAAGAATGCCCGGCAAACCTCTATTTGACATTCCCTTTCTATCTTCACATTGGGAAACGGAGTTCGCCGAGTTTCAGGCATCCGGACAGTCCCATGCCCTGCTGAGCCGTTTGAAGAATTGGATCAAAGGCGGGGCACTCAAAGAAACTTCCTCAGAAGCGTCCTTCATAAAGCAGTTCTTTCATACAATTTGGGGCTATTCTCAGGAAGGTGACAGTGCAGATGGTTCATTTCACTGCTACCCGAAGTTTCCCATCGCAGGTGCCGGACAGCAGGGCGGAACGGGACAGGCTGATCTCGCCTTGGGTCTTTTCAAGAAAGAGGAAACCCCGCTCGCCGTCCCGCAGGTGCTCTGCGAGTTCAAAGACATTCATTCCGGACTCGATGCAGAACAGAATCGCAAAGGCAACAACCGCAGTCCGGTGAAGCAGTGTTTTGCCTATCTGCGAGGCGCGGCAGATAACCTGACCGGCGGCGAATTGGTGAAACCCTACTGGGCAATCGTCACGGACATGAACGAATTCCGTCTCTACTGCACAAAGTTTGGTCTCGCGCAGTATCAGGGCTTCATCATCGAGCCTGGAACCGGGGAACAGGAG
>JAKQFZ010001206.1 GCA_029558215.1 Candidatus Omnitrophota bacterium | reverse complement strand
GCTCGGTTTCGTATGCAAGGATCTCTCGGATTACGGAGTGACTTGGGATGAGGCAAAACCGAACTTTGAAGCAGCACTCAGACAAGCCGATTGGTTCAGCCGCCTGGGAGAACTGGAACGTCCCTTCTCCCGCGAGACCATAGACAAATACTGGAAAACAACGTCCGATCACCCGTCACTGCCTCGAACACTGGCGGCATTGTCGTATCTCGGACTGAACCGCATTCTGGGAACCATTCCCGCACTGCGTTTCCCGAATGCCGTTTGGTTTGCCTTGATGGCGGCTGTTGTCTTTCATTGGACGGCAAGCAAGTGGACGATTCAGGCGGGATTTGCGGCCTTGGCTGCTCTGTTGTTGATGCCTCGCCTTTTTTCCGAGGCACACATTCTGAGTCTGGATCTTCCCATCACAGCGCTTTGGGTCTTGACTGCCTGGGCGTTCGTCAAGGGTCTCGAATCATGGGGTTGGGGTGTGGCGACGGGCATTCTCTACGCAATCGCTGTAACGACGAAACTCCATGCGTTCTTCCTTCCCTTCCCGCTGGTGGCTTGGACTCTTTGGAGAGCACACAAACACTGGTACCGTCCGGTGCTTCCCATGGCGGTGCTTGCACCGGTTTTCTACGTCGGTCTGCAACCGTGGCTCTGGTTTGATACAGGAACGCGACTGGCAGAGCGTTTCTTTCACTACGCCGACAAATCAGTGGGCAATCCCATCAAACTCTTCTACTTTGGACAGCTGTACTCGAACAACACCCCTTGGCATTACTCAATTGTCCTGATTCTGGTGACGGTGCCGATTCTCACGCTGGTGCTTTCTTTGATTGGTATCTCCCGTGTTTGGGTTCACCGTCACGCTGAACCAGACGGCATCCTGCTTCTGTTGCTTTTCCTTGTGCCTCCCTGTCTTCTCTTTCTCCCACGGGCACAGGGTTACGATGGCACGCGACTCTTCATGGAGTGCTTTCCGTTTCTGGCCTGTCTCTCGGGCATCGGATGGGAACAGTTGCGAACTCGGATGCTTCACAAGGTTGGTCTTGACCGGATGAAAGCGCGAAGGATACTCATAGTCCTGACGTTCGTCTGGCTGATTCCGATCTGCGTCCAAATGGTGCTGCTGCACCCCTGTCAACTGGGGTATTACAACGAACTTATCGGCAGCCTTCCGGGCGCTCGGCTCGTTGGCATGGAAAGCACTTACTGGTGTGATGCGATCACCCCTGATCTCATTGAAGAAATGAACACAGCACTGCCCGAAAACTCGCATGTCGTCACCATGTCCATGAGCGTTGCGG
>JAKQFZ010001200.1 GCA_029558215.1 Candidatus Omnitrophota bacterium | reverse complement strand
GTCAGATGTGATGGTATCAAAGTTCTTGCATCAGATTGTCTGCGGCTCTCTCGTGCTGAGCCTGCCGCTCTTGCTTGGCTGTGCCATCTGCCAGGTGCCCAAGATAACCGGCATGAAGGCGAAGGCAGTGTTGGCTGCTGAGGTTGATCCCAAGGGGATCGAGATCATTGATGGCATCTGCCAGAAACTGGTTGATGATGGAAAGACACCGGGGATTGTTCTGTTGATCGGACGGGGGGACGACATCCTCTTTGACCGTGCCTACGGCTACCGGATGAAAGAGCCTTCCGCTGAGCCGATGACGCTGGATACGATCTTCGATATGGCCTCATGCACCAAGGCGACCTCAACAGCCTCAGCGGTCATGCTGTTGGTGCAGGACGGAAAGATTGGACTCGATGACCCAGTGGCCAAGCACGTTCCGGAATTCACGCACAAAGACAAAGACTCGATTACCATCCTCTCTCTTCTGACGCACTGCTCTGGTCTGCCCGCCTACACAAACGCCCAGTATCTTGAAGAACACTACGGACCACGTCCGAAGCCTGATGCTCTGATTCAGCGTATCTCCGAACTGCCCGTTCAGGGATCTGTCGGGGAGAAGTACATTTACAGCTGTTTGAACTATCTGGTTCTGGCACGTGTGGTGCAGAACGTTTGCGGTGAGAACATGTCCGATTTTCTGCGCGAACGTCTTTGGTCTCCACTTGGGATGAAGGAAACGACCTTCTACCTCAACGAGAAACAACTGGCACAAACTGCACCGACGATCTATGAGAAGGGAACTCTGCGCCGTGGGTTGGTTCATGATCCATTGGCGTACTACTCAGTATGCGAGAAATATGCGCCTGGAAATGCCGGAATGTTCAGCACAGCAGAGGATTTGAGTCGCTACGTGCGCATGATTCTAAAAGGGGGAACCTGGGGACGTCGAACTGTATTCACGCCGGATACATGGGCGCGAATCACGACCAATCAGTCTCCAAGCACTCTGGACACGAAGCGTTCCTGTGGTTGGGGAATCTGGACTGAGAACGCCTATGCGACCCCGCTGAACAACAGCCCGGAGACGGCTGTCCTGGGCCACACCGGGTACACTGGAACCCTTATCTGGATGGACAAACTCAGCAAGTGCTACGTTATTTTTCTCAGCAACTGCGTCTATCCTGAGGACAAGAGTGAGACCAAGGATGCTGTGATTCAGGGGCGTCGTCGGATCATCTCTGTTCTCCTGGATCATCTGGAGATGTACCGCGGGGTCAGGAACGAGAGCAAGTGATCTGGCTCTACGGTGAGTCAGACTATCCCAAAGGAACAGTAGCGTCATGAGAGCAATTGTCACCGTTATCGGCGTGGACAGGATGGGAATTATCGCTGGTGTGAGTCAGATCCTTGCTGAACTCAGGGTCAACGTTCTCGACATCAGTCAGACCGTGCTTCAGGAGTACTTTGCGATGATCATGCTGGCGGATCTTTCCCAGATGACCTGCTCGTTCGCGGAACTGTCCGCCAAACTCAACGACGAAGGCCATCTTCTTGGGGTTTCCATCCAGGTGCAACGGGAAGAAGTCTTCAAAGCCATGCACCAGGTCTAGACTGTTGCTGTCTCGTGTTTGCCTGTGGTCATCTCAAGTCCAACCACTTCCGCTTTTCCTGGTGAGGGAAGTCAACTGAGAACGTCTTGCCATCTGTCTCGATGGTGTAATGTCCATAGAAGACTCGGACTGTGCACTTGCCGCCGCTGTCAGCTGTTGCTTTGCAGTCCGACCACCACTCATTGAAAACGAGATTCCTGTAAGCTTCGGCAGCCGGTTTGGGTGAGAAATCCTTGCGGTACAGCGCCGCTTTGGGTTTCCAATGTGCTCCTTCCCAGAAGCCCCATTGGAGAATCGCCCTGACCGAGGGGTGGGAGAAACAGATCCTGAAGAAAGCATCCAGATCTCTCGCGTGTTGTTGTTCATCATCCACCTCGCGATCGAACTCAGTGACTTTGATCGGGAGTCCGAAGCGTGCCAGGCGGTCGAGACTCTCCATGATTCGTTCGTAACTCGGGAAGGTTGGACTGAGGAAGTGCCCCTGACAGCCAATCCCGCCGACAGGTACCTTGCGTTGCAGAAAACCGCGAATCTGCTTCTCATAGGTGTCAAGATGGCTTCCATCAAGAATAGAGTAATCGTTCAGATAGAGCGTTGCCTTTGGATCAACTTCATGAGCCATGCGGAACATTTCATCATGTATTTCCTCGCCGAGACGGTTCTCGAAGTAGTGATGGTCGATCATCTCGTTGTTGACATCGTAATCCCCGATTCGATCCCGATACCGTTCGCAGGTCACTCGAATGCGATTCGCGATTGCCTCTCGCAACGCTTCATCGGAGATATCCTTGACCCATCGAGGAACATACTTCTCCGCTGCCCAAAACAGACAGTGACCACGCAGCGGCATTTCATGCTGATCGCAGAAGTCAAGCATAGCGTCAACGGTAGTCCAGTGAAGATCGTTTTGGTACGGTTCGGCCTGATGCCATTTGAAGGCATTTTCGATGACGGCACAGTTGAAGTTGTCTATGAGCAGTTGAAAATACTTGGCGCGCACGGACTCGTCTGCATCTTGCTTGAACATTCCGGTGCTCAAGGCGGTGCCAAAACCGAAATCATGGCGAGTCTGCTGTACATGCACTTCGGCGTTTGGCTCGGTTTGGATGTGCATCTCCCCCATTCGATGAGCCCAGATCGCGGGGTCAGTCAGCTCTTTGACTCTTGGATCAGGCTGCCAGGCGAATGCTGGCGCAGAAAGGACAAGAAAACAACTGAGGAAAAGTGCGGTGTTCATGCATTCCACTCCTCAGGCGTAGCAGGATTTCGAACACCTTAGTGTTAGTGCTATCTCGAGTCAACTCCAAACGAGAAGACACACACAGATGATGCGACACGATAGGGTGCTTCGAAACATCCCATAGTTTCACCCAGTTCACTTTCAGAGACCAACCTCAAGCGAATCTGTCTATACCGACTGAGGAGAAATTCCTCACTGGTCGTTTTTTCCCCATCCAAACTTGTTCGTGAGAGCAGCAAACGGCGAGCAACACGGCTGCCAATATGTGGTCATAACATATTATTGACCAATAGGTTAGTGTTGATCCACTTGTGATCTTCTGCCGAAGTGCTTCCTGGCACACTTACTGCGAAACAATGCCAATGTGGAGACGGGAAGGAGTCAGAAGACCATGATGAATATAAAGGACTTCACTCTTTGCTGCAATTGTCGGAATTCCATGCAGTGTCTTCTTGAGAGTCGCAGCATGAAGCCTCTGCTGTTCTGCGAACTATTTGAGGTCGAACCTGCCTCTTCGGGAGGAGCATCCCAAAGGGAGGGAAGCGCGTCCGCCACCTCTCATGCTCTTACAGACACTGATCTTGGTCGTGAGAAAAGGTATCTCGGGTTGTGTTTTGATTGCGAAAACCGCTCTGGTTGCTCTCTGGTTCAGAAGAGTGATGGCGGAGTATGGCACTGTGAGGAGTACCGATAGGCGGGTGGTGCACGCAGGAGCGTGGGCTATCCCCATTCATTGAGGAGTCGGGGCAATGGGAGAAAGTATACTTGAAGCACAGGGCTGTCATTGCAGCCAAATGGAAAGTGGTGATTTGGAACGGATCTGTGCCATCGCTGATCGGCACGTTGGGAGCCGTGGGGCCTTGATCGCCATGCTGGAAAGCATCCAACAGGAACAAGGCTATCTGCCGGAAGGCGACCTGAGGCTGCTGTCACAGGTTACGGGTATTGCACTTGTTGACATCTATGGGGTGGCCACCTTCTATCGCTCTTTCAGTCTCAAGCCCAGGGGGAAACATCTGATTTGTGTTTGCCTTGGAACAGCCTGTCACGTGCGGGGAGGGGCAGCCGTTGTGGAAGAACTGTCCCGAGTCCTGGATATCCCTGTGGGAGAAACCACATTAGATGGGGAGTTCACCCTAGAGACCGCCAACTGTCTTGGCGCGTGTGCCTTAGGCCCCATCGTTGTGGTGGATGGGCAGTATTTCTCCAAAGTAAAAGTGACCGATGCCAAAGACATTGTTGCCCAGTTCCGGGACAAGGCAGACGTAATTGAGCCTGCAACCGAAGCCTGCACTGCGGCATAAGGATAAGAACCACTCGTGCAACGACAGACATCCATTTCAGCATTTCGAGACTATCAAAAGAAACTTGACGCAGCTTCCAAAGCCGGAATTCCCACCCTTGTTATTCCTGCCGGCACATGCGGACGAGCCAGCGGGGCTGAAGAACTGATCCAAGAAGCCGAATCACTTCTCAGCGACAGGCAATATCAAGGGAAATGCCTGCTGCGTGTCACTGGATGTCATGGGTTCTGTGAAGCGGAACCTTCAGTATTGGTCGAGCCTGAGGGTATCTTCTATCCAAAGGTCCCGCGAGTGGCGATCCAGGCCATCATCCAGGGAGCGATCAAAGGTGAAGTCGTCGAAAGCCTTCTTTTCAGAGAATCCAAGGAGAGTCTGCCACTTCGCTGTCAGAGAGATCTGCCATTCTTCAGGAGCCAGGTTCGGAGCATCCTTGGGAGAAACGAGAAGGTTGATCCCGTCCAGATAGAGACCTACGTCGCTGCTGGTGGATATCGTGCCCTGTGCTGTGTACTTGAAAAGGGGAACCCCCGTTGGGTGGTGGAGCAGATCAAGACTTCAGGGCTGCGCGGTCGTGGAGGTGCTGGATTTCCGACGGGTCTCAAATGGGAGATGCTTGCTGCTCAGCGAAACGGTTCAGGAAAGTTTCTCGTCTGCAACGCGGATGAGGGAGATCCTGGGGCATACATGGATCGGAGCGTCCTGGAGGGGAATCCAAACGCCATCATTGAAGGGATGCTCATTGGTGCTTTCGGTACCGGTGCCAACCTGGGGATCATCTATGTTCGAAATGAGTATCCGCTTGCGATCGAGAATCTGACTCTGGCTTTGCAGCAGGCAAGGCAACTGGGCGTGCTTGGTGAGAGGATTCTTGGAACAGACTTCTGTTTCGACATAAGCATTGTCAAGGGAGCAGGTGCTTTCGTTTGCGGCGAGGAATCTGCTCTGATTCGTTCGATCGAGGGGAAGACTGGTGAACCACGCCAGCGTCCACCTTTCCCCGTTGAGAGAGGCATTGAAGGGAAACCAACTGCCATCAACAACGTGGAGACGTTGGCGAACATTCCAAGGATCATCGAAGACGGTGCCGAATCTTTTGCCCAGACCGGAGCAGCGAAGAACTCCGGCACCAAGATATTCAGCTTAGTCGGCAAAATCC
Organism: Candidatus Omnitrophota bacterium; assembly: GCA_029558215.1. Lineage (GTDB taxonomy): Bacteria > Hinthialibacterota > Hinthialibacteria > JAKQFZ01 > JAKQFZ01 > JAKQFZ01. The sequence continues at coordinate 4,626 of JAKQFZ010001200.1, read as the reverse complement.
GAAACACGGGTTTGGTTGAAGTACCCATGGGGATTCGGATTCGAGATATCGTCTACGACATTGGGGGGGGCTCTGCGACGGGCAGTGCCATCAAGGCGATCCAGACCGGTGGACCCTCCGGAGGGTGTATTCCGGCTTCGCAGTTCGATCTTAGCATTGACTATGACAGTCTTTCCCAAGCAGGTGCGATGATGGGATCGGGTGGCATGATCGTCATGGATGAGCGCACCTGCATGGTGGACGTTGCCAAGTACTTCATGAACTTTCTCAAGGATGAATCCTGTGGCAAGTGTTACTCCTGCCGCAAGGGCACTCAGAGAATGTTCGAGATTCTGGAAGACATTTCGATGGGGAAGGGCACTGTCGAAGCACTCGATCTGCTTGAGGAGCTGGCGCTTGTTGTCAAAGACACGTCCATGTGTGGTCTGGGACAGACGGCCTCCAATCCAGTGCTCTCAACACTTCGATACTTCCGAGATGAGTATCTGGAGCATATCGAACACAAACGGTGTCCCGCAGGAGTCTGCAAACAGTTGGTGGTGTACACGATCACCGACGACTGCGTCGGCTGCGGTGCCTGTGTCAAGGTGTGTCCGCAGGACGCCATTCGTGGTGAGAAGAAGAAGCGGCACATTATAGACCGAAGCGCATGTGTGAAATGCGGTGCTTGTCGAAGCGCGTGTAAGTTTGGGGCTATCGTAACGGGGTAGTCCGCAGCCCATACGTTTCACACAGCCCAATGCATGAGGAGTAGGACTTTAAGTGGTCAACCTTTGGATCAATGGACTAGGCGTGTCGGTGGAAGAGGGTACGACAGTGCTGGAGGCTGCCCGATTCCTGGGCTTTCCTATTCCGACTCTATGCCACATGGACGGGCTCACACCCTGCGGAGCATGCCGTTTATGTGTCGTTGAGATTGGGGAGGGTGCCAGAGCCAAACTTGTGACCTCGTGTACCTATCCTGTTCAAGAGGGTCTGAGGGTTCTTACTGCCTCGCGGAGGGTGCTTCGTGCTCGTCGGATGATTCTGGAACTCATGCTTGCCTCGTCGCCGCAGTCCAAGACTGTGCAGGACCTTGCTTCGGCGCATGGCATCAGACAGCAGCGTTTCCGACAGGAGCATGAAGACTGCCTGCTCTGCGGCCTGTGCGTTCGGATGTGTCGGGAACAGATGATGGCAGGAGCCATCGGCTTTCAGGGACGAGGTGAAAGGCGTGACATTGGTACCCCCTTCAATGCAAAGTCGGAAGAATGTCGCCTGTGCGGGGGCTGTATCTATGTTTGCCCAGCCTGTGAACTGCGCTGTACCTACACGGAACCGGACAAGCCCATCTGCGGTGGATGCGCGAATCTGACGCCACCCTGCGTGGACAAAGAGCAATTCAGCAACATGATGTGCTACATGGAGCCCTGTGTAGCATGTGAGATCGAAAAACCTAAACCAAGTGGAGAATGACAATGTCGGTGACCCTTTCACGAGTGAATTCATCTGCGGCAACTTTGACCAAGAATCGAACCGAGGATTCTGTTGTTCCTTCCTCGGGCATGTGCGTCACCTGTGTTGATGGGTGTATCGGCATGTGTGAGATAGGGAAATCTGCCTATCGGGGACACGAGGTGATCTACCCTCAGCCTTTCGGAGTGATTACGACCGCTGCCGAGAAAACCTATCCTGTGGACTATTCCCATCTGAACATCATGGGAACTGCCGTTGGAGCGCATGGGGTCGAGGAGAGCAGCGATAAGGCGGTCTTCCCCGCAGTCAAATTGGAAGTCGCATTTGGACATGACCAGGGAATCAAGTTTCGCTATCCCTGGATCATCTCCGGCATCGGTTCCACAAATGTTGCCAAGAACAACTGGGAGGGTCTGGCGATTGGTTCCGCACTTGCGGGGACAGGGTTGACCATCGGGGAGAATGTTGTGGGCATGGATCCGGAGTCCGTCTTCAAGAGCGGCCGCGTTGTGGACACCAACGATCTGAAGCGTCGTGTGAAACTGTACACGGAGAACCAGCGCAACGGATACGGAGCCATCATCGTTCAGGCGAACATCGAGGATACGATGCTGGGCGTTCAGGAATACGCAATCGAAGAACTTGGCGTGACGTGTGTGGAGCTGAAATGGGGACAAGGTGCCAAGGACATCGGGGGCGAGGTCAAGATCAACGATCTCAAGAAGGCACAGCTTCTCTATGAACGAGGTTACATCGTGCTCCCGAATCCGACGGATCCCTATGTCATCGAGGCGTTCGAACACAAAGCGTTCAAGGAGTTTGAGCGGCACTCCCGAGTGGGGATGGTTACAGAAGAGGCGTTTGCCACTCGGGTGGCACAGCTGCGCAAGGCAGGAGCGAAATACATATTTCTCAAGACAGGTGCTTACCGACCTTCCGACTTGGCGCGTGCGGTGAAGTTCTCCTCCAAATACAAGATCGATCTGCTCACTGTTGATGCGGCGGGTGGGGGAACGGGCATGAGTCCCTGGAGAATGATGAACGAATGGGGGATTCCGCCAGTGCATCTTCATTCGCTCCTGTACCGATGCGTGAAGCGTCTTGCCGACAAGGGAGAGTATGTGCCCGCCCTGGCAGTTGGTGGCGGCTTCTCTTTTGAAGACCAGATATTCAAAGGCTTGGCTCTGGGAGCACCTTTTGTGAAGCTGATTGGAATGGCACGGGCACCGATTGCTGCCGCCATGGTTGGCAAGACCATCGGACGAACCATCAATGAAAACCAGGTTCCGGTCTACATTGAGCGTTTTGGGCACACAAAGGACGAGATATTTGTCACGGCGAGCGAACTGCGCCATGAACTGGGCAATGATACCTTTGAGAAAATCCCTTGTGGTGCTTTGGGACTCTACACCTACTATGAGCGTCTTGCGCAAGGGTTGCGCCAACTGATGGCAGGGAGCCGCAAGTTTGCACTGGAACACATTTCCCGCAATGACATTGCTGCATTGACTCGCGAGACAGCCGAGATCACAGGGATCCCCTACGTCATGGACATCGATCGTGACGAAGTGGACTGGATTCTGGATGCGTGAGACGTTTCCCTTGCGCCCGTCAAGGTTCAGTTGACAACTCCCTCGTTGTTCCTGTATGAGTGAAACAATTCAATGAGCGTGCGATGATCGAACATCGGGCGGAGGTCATTTTTTATGTGGGATCGAAAATCCGCAGATGAGCGTCCGATAGACGACTTGGATATGCGACAGGTTCAAAAACTCCAGGAAGGCTATCGGCGCATCAAGGAAGAGCTTCACAAGGTCTTCATCGGCCAGGAAGCAGTGATCGAACAGTTGCTGGTGGCTTTGTTGTGCCGAGGGCATGTTTTGCTGGAAGGCGTTCCTGGCTTGGGGAAGACGTTCTTGATCCAGACTTTGTCCAAAGTGTTGAACTTGAGTTTTCGGCGAATTCAGTTTACTCCTGATCTGATGCCGACAGACATCACTGGGACGGAGTTCATCGAGGAAGATCCCGAAACAGGTCGGCGACGCTTTCGATATGTCAAGGTACCGATTTTTGCCAATATCGTTCTTGCGGATGAGATCAACCGAACCCCGCCCAAGACTCAGGCGGCGCTTCTCGAAGCGATGCAGGAACATGCAATCACCTACGCGGGGGAACGGTACGCCTTGGACTTGCCATTCTTTGTACTTGCCACACAGAATCCAATTGAGCAGGAAGGCACCTATCCTCTTCCTGAAGCCCAACTGGACCGTTTCATGTTTAAGATCAACATTGGCTATCCCAGCCGCGAAGAAGAAGAAGAGATCGTCATGAGAACCACAGCGGACAACGTCTCAGATCTCACACAAATACTCGATTCGACGGACATTCTTGAACTGCAACAAATTGTGAGAAAGGTTCCGGTTGCACCACATATCGCAAGTTTTGCCGTTCAACTGGTGCGTTCGACGAGACCTGTTGGAGATGATGCGCCGCCTTTTGTAAAGGAGTTGGTCAGCTGGGGTGCAGGTCCGCGAGCGGCACAGTATCTTATCCTGGGTGGCAAGGCTCTAGCTTTGCTCAAGGAGCGCTACAATGTGGCGCGGGAGGATATTGTTCAGGTTGCCGCTCCTGTGATGAGGCATCGAATCGTTCCATCTTTTGCAGCAGAAGCGGACAATGTCAGTGTGGACGCGATCGTGGCACGACTTTTGGGTTCCATGAAAGACGCTCCCCGATAGGAGGCACAAGCGAAGGTGCCGGCAAGAAGAATTCTCATCGTTACGACGGAGATGTTGCCTGGATACGGCGTTCCGACCGCAGGGGGAGGGGTTCGCGCCTGGTCTCTGGGCAAGGCACTCGAACACGCAGGACACGAGGTCATCTTCGCAACCCACGAGAAGGCGCTTTGTGGAGACACATTTCCTGAGTCGCTCACGCGACTTGCATTCAACGAGACAAATCTTGATGTCAAATTGGCTCAGGCTGGTGCGGACGTTTTGTTGTTCGAGCAATGGTGGCCTTTGAGTCTTCTGAAGGAAACGGAAATCCCGGTGATTGTCGATCTTCCGGGCCCTTTGGTTTTGGAGAACCATTTCCGGAATGTTGGAAATCTTGTGACGAATGCCGGTACGAAGATTCGAGCACTTCAGAAGGCCGACTTTTTCCTCTGCG
>JAKQFZ010001199.1 GCA_029558215.1 Candidatus Omnitrophota bacterium | reverse complement strand
CTTCCTTGTTTTTGTCAGTCAACGTTGGCACGGGGAAGGTGTTCCACCCGAGGGTATTGGAGTATCGATACCGAGTTTCGAGCTTGCCGCAAACGGTCGCTATCCAGACCAAATGCAGGCGCGAAGAAAGGATGCCTAAGGTCCAGAGAGGTGCATCGTTGAGCGCAAACGCCTGATTAGTTGTTACTGCATCCGGCCCCTTCAAATCAACCGGTATGAAGTCACGCGTCTCAGACGAAATCGTCGGAATCAGAATCGAACTTACGGACGAGGCGTTCCTGTCTCTGTATTGATGAGCCCGTCCTGCTAACTTGTTCAAAGACTTGTCTCGACTCTTTGTCCGTGTCTCCCGAACAGCGCCAATACGCCGCGCGATCTCCGGCACACTCATTGCCAAGTCAAGATCCTCGTCGTCGATCCACAAACAATATCTCGACAAACCGCGGATGAACTCCTGCGCCCCATACACCGGCCGAATCAGTCTTGCAGCCTCTGGATGTCCAAGAATCAGGCTGTCGCGCTCGGCACGAGACAAAGACAAGTGGTTTCCATCTCCAGGGTAGTTGCCGTAGTTCATGTCTGGCAGATCCGCGAGCGGGCTGGACTCCTTTTCGACTATCACATTTGAGGACGCGACGAGATAAGGGCTAATGATCGCCGCATCCCTGACAGTCGTCTCACCGTCATCGGAGATCGAGTATATCTTCCGCACTTTTGGTGGATTCCGGGAAATGCCCACCACGGCGACAGTTACGCCAGCGTTATGGCTTGCTAGGTTTTGCCACTTGAATGAGGTGTGAGCAAATGCGATCTCCTGGCCCATACTTAAGATCACGCTCCACAGCGTTGGAACGTGTTGTCCTTGGCATATCGAATTGGTCGTCACAAAGGCAGCCGTCGACTTTGTGGCATTCCCATATTCGGCGGCCTTCATGAACCATCCCGCGACGTAGTCCAAAGTCTTCCAGCTTGGTATCCGCGCGGAAAGAACTGCTTCTAGATCGGACTTCTGATCTGGTAGCTGTTCCCTCGACCCCTTGTATGGGGGATTTCCACAAATATATGTCTCCCCACCTTCGTTCTCGAAGTTGATCTCAGCTTGAGTAAGCGTTGTGCTGAAGAGATCATCTGCGACAAGTTTTACGGTTGTTCCTGTCGGTGGAAATAAGCTCAACCAATCGACGCGCAATGCATTCTCGCAGGTAATCCAATTGTCCGCTGCCAAGGGCAGGAACTCGGCCAATGCGAGCTGTGGCCCACGGTAGAGGACATCGCACTGATACTCAGCAATGATCAGAGCGAGCCGCGCGATTTCTGCAGCAAAGTCTCTTATCTCAATTCCTCGAAAATTAGTCAGCGGAAGTTCTGACCTACGCTGCTCCTCACTTCGGCTCCTGTTGATTTCTGCTTCAATCGCCCTCATTTCCTTGTAGGCGATGACCAAGAAGTTGCCCGATCCGCAGGCTGGATCAAACACGCGGATACGAGCCATGCGCTTTCGCAGGTTCAGAAGCTTGGTTTTATTGTCACCAGCGTCTTCGAATTTGGAGCGCAGATCATCGAGGAAGAGGGGATTGAGAACCTTCAGAATGTTCGGAACACTGGTGTAATGCATACCCAGCTCTCCGCGCTCCTCATCCTCGGCCACGGTCTGGATCATCGATCCGAAAATGTCCGGGTTGATCTGTTTCCAATCGAGGTTACCGATGTGCAAGAGGTATGCACGGGCGACCTTGCTGAATCTTGGCACTTCAAGGGTTCCGGAGAACAGTCCTCCGTTTACGTATGGAAACCCATGCGCCCAACGGGGAATGCCAGCCCCTCCTCTATCTGGCTGCTTGGTATTCATGGCCAGGAATAGTGTCTGAATCACCTCGTGCGTATTAGAGGAGTCCCTCGCACTCATCTGCTCGACCGTGGCCGTGAACCGACTCTCGTTGGGGAAGATTCCGGTATCTTCGGCAAAGAAGCAAAACGTTAGCCGCGCCATGAAGTGGTTCATGTCTGGACGGCGCTGGTCGGTTCCCCATTCCGGGTTGTCCTGCATCAACGTTACATACAGGCGCTTTAGGCGGTTCGTTGCCCGAATGTCGAATGCATTTTCCCGAATCTGCTTGGCTGTGGTGATGCCTGCTATGGGGAGGAATAACCAGAAGTACTTCGGGAAGTCCGCATAGTGGCAGGCTACCGTTTCCCCAGTGTTTAGGTCCTCAGCTTCAAACTGATTGCCGTCCGTTGCCAGCACAAATCTCGCTTTGTATCGAGTGGTCGCCGTGCTGTCTCTAAGCTTCTTCAGGGTCGATGAGACATCGCCCGTTGGACTCACCGCCAGATGGATGTACTTGACGTGAAGGACACCACCGACGTCGGACTTGTTTGTCTCACCGGCCTGGAGGCGGCGGATCGTTATTGGCTTGTATCCGTAGGCTCGCAGGAACTCGAACGGAAACGTTGAAGGAT
>JAKQFZ010001195.1 GCA_029558215.1 Candidatus Omnitrophota bacterium | reverse complement strand
CTGCTCTGCGGAAAGGTGTGGAGTAGATCCCGATCAGTGCCGTGCCGAAGGTTCCTGCAAAGCATGCTGCTCGGATGATCTCTGAGCCCCAATGATGAACCATACTGAACGCAAATACGTTTACGGGCCAGTTCCTTCAAGGCGCTTGGGGTTGTCTCTCGGTGTGGACATTGTTCCTTTCAAGATGTGTACCTATGACTGCATCTACTGCCAATTGGGCAGGACAACCTGCAAAACGCTCGAGTGTCGCGCCCAAGCGCCAAAGGATGCAGTGCTCACTGCCATCGAGGAAAAGGTCAGAGAGCACCGCGCCATGGATTCCATCACCTTTGCGGGTTCCGGTGAGCCAACTTTGAACCCCGATCTTGCAGAGTTGATCGTTGAGATAAGAAAGATGACCCCTGCTCGGATCACGGTGATCACGAATGGATCGCTGCTTTGGCGGCCTGAAGTCCAACATGCCTGTGCTTTGGCGGATTTGGTTATGCCCTCTTTGGATGCGGGGGATTCGGAGATGTTCCAAAGAGTCAACCGCCCCTGCGAAGGGCTCCAATTTGAAACGATGGTTCAAGGGCTGGTGGATTTCAGAAAAGCGTTCTTGAAACCAATCTGGCTCGAGGTCTTTCTCATCAACGGCATGACGGACACTCACGCGGAACTGGAGAAGATCAAGAAGCATCTGGATCGCATACAACCGGATCGAGTCCAGTTGAACACAGCGGTGCGACCAACTGCCGAAGAATACGCGCTTCGGGTTCCTCAGGAGCGCTTGCACCTTCTCTGTCCGATGTTGGGAACGAATACCGAAGTCATTGCGTCTTTCGCGGCACCAAACACCCACAAACGCTTCGAGACAGATATGGCGGAGATTCTCACCCTGCTGTCAAGGAGACCCTGTACGGTGGACGACCTCGCAGACGGTCTCCAAATCCATCGCAACGAAGCGCTCAAGTGCGTTCAGCAATTACTCCAAGGGAATCTCATCGAGGAAATCAGAAGAGACAACGCCACTTACTATCTGCCACGCAAGCCTTAGAACGTGGCAGAGCCTTCGTGTTCAACGTCCATGAAAGATACGTGGCCACCACTATCAAGATTTCTGGTCGAGGACTCTGCGAACCTTGCGCGTCAGATCAGAGTTTGAGAAGGGTTTCTGCAGGAAATGGATTCCCTCCTTCAGCACTCCGTGCTGGGCAATGACATTTGCTGTGTAACCTGAGATAAAAAGAACCTTGATATCTGGTAACACACGCCTGATCCGCTGTTCCAGAACCCGTCCATTCATGGAAGGCATGATTACGTCAGTAATGAGTAGATGGATCGAGTCTTTGCATGTTTCTGCCAGAGCCAATGCATCCTCCGGCTTGCGGGTAGCAAAGACAGTGTAGCCATGCCGTTCGAGAATCACCTTCACCAATATGAGAACCGCTTCCTCATCTTCCACGATCAGAACTGTTTCCGTTCCACGAGGAGACTTGTTCTCAGCCACGGGTGCTTCACTGGTCTCCTCTGCCAGAGCGCGAGGGAGATAAATCCTGACTGCTGTTCCCTTCTTCTGCTCGCTCTGAACCTCGATGAATCCTGAGTTCTGTTTGACGATTCCGTAGACAGTCGCCAGTCCCAAGCCGGTTCCCTTCCCCACTTCCTTTGTCGAGAAGAAAGGTTCAAAGAGATGAGCCTGAACTTCCTGACTCATCCCGATTCCTGTGTCGCTGACTGAGAGCATGACATATTCACCCGGTTCACAGATGGTATCTCTTCCCGCATCTTTCTCATTGAAGGTGACGTTGTCGGTCTCAATGGTCAGTGTGCCAACTCCCTCTATCGCATCCCTTGAGTTGACAGAGAGATTGGCCAGAATCTGATCCAGCTGAGAGGGATCCATCATGACAGGCCAAAGTCGAGGGTTGGAACGCCACACCAACTCGATATCTTCACCAATCAGGCGCCGAAGCATCTGCAGCATGCCTCCAACCGCCGCGTTGAGATCAATGACGCGCGGGCTGATCGTCTGACGCCGTGCAAAAGCCAGAAGTTGTCGGGTCAGATTCGCGGAACGCTCGGCAGCCTTCCGAATCTCCTGCAGATTGGCATACAGCACACTGTCAGACGCCACCATATCAGTCGCCAGATGACAGTATCCTAGAATCGCCTGAAGCATATTGTTGAAATCATGCGCAACCCCTCCGGCAAGACGACCTACTGATTCCATCTTCTGGGCCTGGATCAGACGCTCCTGGAGTACGATCCGTTCTTCCTCCATGCGCTTTCTTTCGGTGATGTCCAAAGCCGTGAAGGTAACCCCTCGAGAGAGATCTGAAGGATCAATGGGCGTGCTGCTCAGAATGACATGGATGATACTACCGTCCTTGCGTCGGAAACAAGTCTCCACGGTTCCCGTGCCACGCTCCGATATCTGTCGGTATTTCTCGCGGCCGACATACTCGTAGTCTTCGTCATTCTCATAAAGAATGCGGGCAGACTTATTGAGCAGTTCTTCCCGTTGGTAC
>JAKQFZ010001193.1 GCA_029558215.1 Candidatus Omnitrophota bacterium | reverse complement strand
TCGTTGGCGAGAATCTTCTTCTCTTCGGACATTGTGAGTGCTGTTGGTATAGGGCCGGAAGACGAAGAAGCGGCGGAGAAGACGGCAGAGCTAATGAACTACATGTTTATGCGTCGTGGAAATGGGTTTACGAAAGCCATGCACGCTATGAAGAGTGCTCTGGTCTATTCCGCTGCGTTCATCAAGACTGGGTGGAAAACGGAGTTTAAGCGGTCTCGGTTTGTCGAACAAGTGATGACGCAAGAAGAGTTTGATGCACTGAAGGCAAATCCGGACGTGAAGATCAAGTCATTCTCCGAGGATGTTGTACCGTACAGTCCGGAGGAGTTCTCGCAGCTCATGACACCGCTAGCGCAGCAGATACCTCCTGACATGCCTCCTGAGGAGAGGGAAGCTCTCATGGCTGAGGCTGTGAAGAGTCTGCCGGAGCGGAAAATATACAGGGATGTCGTTGGGACACAACTGGTCGAGGATTATTCTGGGTTCACTATCGATGTCGTGCCTCCTGAGGATTTTCTATATGATCCTACTGCGGAGAACATCGAGGACGCGCATTTTGTTATCCATCGCGTATTTCGGACTGTCGATTATTTGAAGCGGATGGAGATCGATGGAGTTTACAAGAATGTGGATCAGGTTATTGAGAACATCCAAAGCCGCATAGCCTCTGACGCCGCAGGGATTGAGAAGCAGGCGAGATACGCCGAGGACAACAGAAATGCCCCGTGGATTCACCAAGACAACCAGGATCAGCAGCTTGGTCGTCGTGTTGTCGAAGTTTTTGAGTGGTGGGGATTGTTCGATCCGAACGATTCTGGGATGTTGGAGCCATACGTGATCGTGGTAGCGGAGGATGTTGTGTTGCGGTGTGAGCCGAACCCGTATGATCACGGACAGCCACCATTTATCGCTCTGGTTCCGATTCCTGACCTTCACAAGTTCGAGGGGATTTCGCTGGCGGACATTCTCGGGGACATCCAGAAGATCAAGACGAGCGTAATCCGCCAGATTCTCGACAATTTCAGTTATCAGAACAACCAGATGTGGCTGATTGAACGGAATGCCAGGGTCGAGATGGCTGCTGTTCTGAATCCTCGTCCTGGCCGTA
>JAKQFZ010001192.1 GCA_029558215.1 Candidatus Omnitrophota bacterium | reverse complement strand
GGTATCGAATCCGTGATGGTCAACTCCAACCCCGAAACGGTTTCCACCGACTACGACACCTCAGACAAACTCTATTTTGAACCGCTCACGGTCGAAGATGTCTTGAGCATTTACGAGAAGGAGAAGCCCGAAGGGGTGATCGTGCAGTTTGGTGGGCAGACTCCCCTGAACATTGCCGGTGAGCTTGCCGAGGCTGGCGTCCGCATCCTTGGTACCACGCCGGAGACCATTGACTTGGCAGAAGACCGTGATCGTTTTCGCCAGGTAATGCGGAAACTCGGTATTCCGCAGGCGGAATCTGGCATGGCAAGCACACTTGAGGAAGCCCTTCAGATTGCTGGGGAAATCGGATATCCCCTCATGGTTCGGCCTTCCTACGTGCTGGGTGGCCGCGGGATGGAAGTCGTCCATGATGAAGATATGCTGCGCGAATACGTAGCCGCGGCGGTGGATGTGACTCCGGAGAGGCCGATTCTTATTGACAAATTTCTCGAAAATGCCATTGAGGCCGAGTCGGATGCAATCGCTGACGGCAGTGATGCCTTTGTGCCGGCGGTCATGGAGCATATTGAGCTTGCGGGTATTCACTCGGGAGACTCCGCGTGCGTCATTCCCCCGATCAGTATTCCGGTGAAGCACATCGAAACAATCTGCGAGTACACCAGAAAGATAGCCCGGGAGCTTCACGTTGTCGGTCTGATGAACATGCAGTACGCGATTGCCAACGACACCGTCTACGTCTTGGAAGCCAATCCAAGGGCTTCCAGAACAGTGCCTCTCGTCTCCAAAGTGTGTGGCATTTCGATGGCTAGCATTGCGACACAAGTGATGCTTGGCAAACGCCTGTCAGATATGAACCTTTCCACTCGCACGGTACCTCATTTTGGGGTCAAAGAAGCGGTCTTCCCGTTCAATATGTTTCCCGAAGTGGATCCACTGCTCGGTCCGGAGATGCGCTCGACTGGAGAAGTTCTTGGGATGGCAGGATCTTTTGGATTTGCTTTCTACAAAGCTCAGGATGCCGCCAAACAGACTCTTCCCTCTGAAGGTACAGTTCTGATCACGGTCGCAAAGGAAGATCAGCCTCCAGTTCTGGAAGCGGCGAGAAAATTCTATGACATGGGTTTCAAGATCGTCTGCACTTCAGGTACACGTCAGTTCCTTGCCGAGCATGGTATCGCTGCGGATGTGATCATGAAGATGAATGAAGGAAGACCGAATATCGTTGACGCGATTAAGAATGGTGAGATCCACCTTGTGGTGAACACTCCGACTGGCCGAGTTGGAAAGTACCACGACTCCTACATTCGCAAGGCTGCGATCAAATACAAGGTGCCCTACATTACGACGACTGCAGGTGCTCTGGCCGCCGCCAAGGGGATCGAATCCTATCGGAAAGAGTCTTGGAGTGTGAGATCACTTCAGTCTTATCACAAGGACTTGCGCTAGCGTACCGTCAACTAGTGCAGAGCGATCTTGCCAGACGCGTCCGGATCATACTGGAGTCTGGATCGTGAGCCTTTGCTGAGCGGCGCGGATTGGGGTCTTGCAGGAGGCATGCGATGAATCGGAAAGCCTTTGCCTTGTTTGTTTACCTTTGTAATGCGGTCGCGATGGCTCAGTCTTCCTGTCCTTCTCCCCGAATAGACTTCTCAATGACTTTCGATGGAGAGGCCATCTTGCTTCACGGTGGCTACAGCTGGGACGAGACCATGCAGAGCCCCATGCTTATGGATGATCTTTGGCGATGGAACGGCCTCGTGTGGGCGGAGACTGAACCGTCTCTTCGTCCTGCGCGTCGTCTTCGCCACGCTTCCTGTTTCGACTCGGTTCGTAATGAAGTTGTTCTGTTTGGCGGGATGCTTGAAGACTGGAACTATGCGAAAGATGTCTGGATCTGGGATGGAACGAACTGGTTTGAGAACACAGGCGATCCCGGGATTCTGAGAGGGGAAGGGCATCTTTCCTTCGACAGTGCGAGAGGCGTCTCTGTTCTCTATGTTGGAGACATCTTCACTGAGCGTACGAGTCAAACATGGGAATTTGACGGCAGCGAATGGACGCAACGACTCACGGTGGATTCACCGGGGCCTCGTCTCGACACCGGATTTGTTTACGATGCCAGCAGGCAAGTCTGCGTTTTGTTTGGTGGCGTGGTGCGGGACGAAAGGGGTGCAGATTCCGCGAACGACGAGACGTGGGAATACGATGGCATCAACTGGAGCAAGCGTGATTTAGATCTCTCACCGAGTCCGCGCTTTGGCTTTTCGATGGCCTACGATAGTGAGAGAGCCAGAGTTGTTCTCTTTGGTGGGCAACTCGATACGGGTGTACCTGAGGAGCCAGTACTGGATGGTGAAACATGGGAATATGATGGAACGAACTGGACGCAAATCTCGACGCCAGATGTACCAAGTCCAAGATGGGTTTCCTCAATGAGTTTTGACCCCATCCGAAAGCGCTGTGTTCTGTTCGGTGGGGAAGCCTATGGGTTGGGTGGACTGAAGACACTCGGAGACACTTGGGAATACGATGGCTCCAACTGGTACGATGTGTCTCCATGCGCCACACCGACCCCGCGATCGGCAGATCTGAACGGTGATGGCCGTGTGGATGCCATGGACTTGATGATTCTGATGGCCGCTTGGAAAGGCAAGTGAAAGTTGATTTCGCTTTTCGGCAAAGTCCAAGGGGAAACGGGAACTTCAATCTGTCGGAAATGAAAAAACGGCCCCAACGGGAATCGAACCCGTGTTTCAGCCTTGAGAGGGCCGCGTCCTAACCGCTAGACGATGGGGCCATCGAAGCGATTCGGTGGGAAAGATACCCATCTGCTGGCTGCCTGTCAAGCGGGTTCTCAAGCGAAAGCAACTGACTCATCTCTATTGACCGCCTGAAGCGGTAGAGTCCTGTTGACCAGTCAGAACTACCAGCCCTTGTTCTTCACAGATCTTATCCAGGAAGACGTCCTGAACCGCTTTGCGCTTCCGCCAGAGAAGCATGGAACGGATTCTCTCTTGAACAACTTCCAACGGTGCAGTTTCTCCTCCCCTTACTTCGTCCAATCGAACCAGAAGGTAGCCATTCTCGTGGAGCACTGGTTCCGATATCTCTTTGGGTTTGAGCTGTTCGACAGCGAGATCAAGAACGGGTCCCCTTGGACCGTATTCTGCAAATGGAAGCGATCCGCCATTCTCTGCATTGAAGCCTGTTGAATGGGTGCGTGCGAGTTCCTCAAAACTCTCGCCTGCCTCAATTCGTGCCTTCAGTTCGAGACATTTCTGCATGGAACGCTCCAAGGCAAAGTGGATTCTGTCAGGCTGAGTTTCTTTCTGATGCTCTGAAGGAATGTTTATGACGCTGATTCGAGTTTCAAGTTCAGTCTGATAGCGATCTGGGTTCGAACTGTATTCCTGCAGGATTTCCGAGTCTGTTACCTGTATGGCATTCAAGGAGTCGGCAAGTTCCCGATCGAGTTGAAGCCAGGCAAGCATGTTCGTCTGCATCTTCTCGACAGGCTCATCCCAAGGGGCGGGCTGTCCCTTGTACTCTCGGACAGCCATGCTGTAGAGAAGGTGCTGATCCACTGTGTTTGAGACAATGCGTTCCAGCCTCTCGCGCTCTGGCTGAGATGCTTGAGTCAGAGGCTCTCCCAGGGACTCAATGTCCGACACTTGAAGAGTCAGATCAGTTCCTGTAACGATGATATCATCTGGACGCCGATCGGGTGCGAGAAGAAGTGCCTGATTGACGACGATGCTCCTTCGCAGGCGCTCATCCTTGAGCTTGTTTGCAGTGTGTTCCAGCGAGGCTTTATAGCGACAATGCCTTTCAACATCTTCGAACGAAGGGACTCGTTCAGGAGTATGGTTGACGAGAGCGACGATCATCAGTCCGTGACGGACTTCGATCGGCATGGAGACTTCATTGGGCTGCAACTGCCGAAGTGTTTCTTCAATTGTGGGGTACAGCGATTCCTTGGCATCCCACTCATAGGTTCGACCCATTTCAGCATCCGAACGACTGCTGAAACGGCGCTCCACCAGTTCAAAATCCTCACCAGCCTTGAGGAGTTCATGCGCCATCTGAGCTGTAGCCTCTGCCAAAGCACGCGAAGCCAAATTTTCCTTGTCGCATCGGATGAAGATATTCCGATACTCATACAATTCGGGCGTTCTAAACCTGTCGGCGTTAGCTCGGTAATACGCCATGGCTTCAT
>JAKQFZ010001191.1 GCA_029558215.1 Candidatus Omnitrophota bacterium | reverse complement strand
CGGTGCGATACTCAGTCGGGCAATACCAGGAATCGTTTCTCGAGTTCTCAATAGATTCAAGAAGGGTAAACGATGACTGACGAAAGTACGAGCTATAGGTTCGACGTAATGCTCGGCGGCGTCAAGATTGGTGAGGCTACCATGATCAAAGATAACGCATATGCTGTTGAAATGGATGTGGATAATGTCAAAGGTTATCTCAGCCAGGGCACTCATTTCGTAAGCACCGATGAGGACGATATAACTCTTTGCGGCTTCTGGACGAACGATCTATATATTTCAACAGAGATCGATAGAGTCACTTGTCCGAGATGTATATTGTTCCACAGGGAGAACGGAGAAATCAATGAATGATCAAATCTGGTCCTGGGTCTTGGGATTTCTCGGTGTGGTCGGGTTTATATTCGCAGGTAAGAAGATCTGGTGGGCGTGGTACGTCAACATCGCCACGCAGTTCGTATGGTTCGCCTATGCTGTTGTGACTCAGCAGTGGGGATTCTTCGTCAGTTCGGTCATATATTTCGTGGTGTTCAGCAAGAATGCCTATGATTGGACTCGAGAGCATTATCTGGAGAAGTCGTTCGAGAAAAGAATTGCTGAGTTGCACAGACAGTTCGATGAGGATAGACGTAAGATTTTTGAGAATTGGGGTTATCGATCTAGCGAAGAGGAGAAGCCTTATGACACTGGAGATGGACATCGCTCAGATCCAGGCGATGAACAAACTGGGCAACGGGAAGATCCTGTGCGGCGGAGTGGGGTCGGGGAAGAGCAGGACAGCGATAGCGTACTTCTACTTCCGTTCGTGCGGGGGAGCGGTCCCTATAAATGGGGAAGGCGAATTCAAGAGAATGACCAACCCCAAGACCTTGTTCGTGATCACGACGGCTATGAAGAGGGACAGTCTTGATTGGTTGTCAGAGGCTGCGCTGTTCGGTATATCCTCGGATAGGAAGGACAGCATAGAGGGCGTCAGGATCCACATAGACAGCTGGAACAACATCCGGAAGTATGAGGCGATGAAAGGTTGCTTCTTTATCTTCGATGAGCAGCGTCTAGTGGGTTCTGGCGCCTGGGTGAAGTCCTTCAAGAAGATCGCACAGAACAATGAATGGATCCTACTGTCGGCCACTCCTGGGGATACCTGGATCGATTATATTCCAGTGTTCGTCGCGAACGGCTTCTTCAAGAACACAACAGAGTTCAAGCGTCACCACGTGGTCTACAACAGATATTCGAAGTTTCCCAAGGTCGACTACTACATCGGCGAGAAGAAGCTTGAGAAGTTGAGGAAGCATCTGCTTGTGGAGATACCGATCAAGAGATTGACGAATCGCATAGACCGGTGGAAGACTGTAGCCTATGACAAGGACCTGTTCAAGAGGGTTATGGTCGATCGTTGGCATGTCTACGAGGAGCGGCCGATCAAGAATCGTGCGGAATTGTTCCTGATCATGCGGAAGGTGGCCAATAGTGACCCAAGCCGTATCGATACGATCTGTGAGCTGTTCAAGGATCATCCGAGAATGGTCATATTCTACAACTTCAACTTCGAGTTGGATTTGCTGAGGGATTTGGAGGATATTCTGGATGTTGAGGTCGGTGAGAGGAATGGTTTCAGGCACGACACGGTACCGACTGGAGACAAGTGGATATATCTTGTGCAATA
>JAKQFZ010000313.1 GCA_029558215.1 Candidatus Omnitrophota bacterium | reverse complement strand
ATCTTGCGGACTCGTTCCGCTATGTTGCTTGGACAGCGACCTATGGGCATCCTTGCGATGATCCGATTCTTGGTTGCTTGAGCCATTTCAGGCGGATCTGCGGGAATCTGGGTGTGCAACTCGACTCTGCTGTTACCTGGGCCAAGCGGAATGTTGATTGGCAACAGGGGGATCAGGGGCCCTTTCTCTTCGTGATCTCCGGTTTCCCGCAGTCTCTACCAATGGACCGTGTGCTTGAGTTGGTTCAACGCGGCTCCAACCTGTTTCTTCTCCCTCCACCTTGGCAATTAATACTGGACGCGAACGAATCCTTTCCGGACAAGCACCAGCGATTCTTGGAAGAGTTGTCTGTGCGACTTGGATTTAGCTTGGAGCAGGGGGGCGAATGCGACTATGGTCAAGGGAGGATCTTCTACATCAAAGACGAACAAGTCAATGATCTCCTTATGGAGCCTGGTCCATTTGGTGGGTTCAAAGAAACCGAAAAAATGGCGAAGGAACGACAGATAGAATCCTACGTGAAGCGAATTGCAACGTTCACGACCCCGTACCTTGATTGCCAAGTCCGGCCTTTGCCTGCTAGCTGGCCCTTAGATGAGGCACTGGTTCTAGAAATCGACCTCATTCACAGAGGAACTGTGGAAGTGAAAAGTGCTACGGTAACCGTCGAGCCAACATCAGGCTTTGAACCAGTTTCCATCATGGTCATCCAGGCAACAGAGTTGCGTCCGCATTCACGGCGCTCGCTTGCTGCGGTGGTCGTTCCACGGGCTAAGGGCCAGTATTCCAATCCTATTTCACTCCGAGTTTCAGTAGATGGGGCAGATCGCTCAGTGTATCTGTCAGAAAGCCAGATCGAAATATTGAGCAATCTCCCGGAGTTGCTTAGGTCGTCGAGGCCAACCAGTATAGATCTGGCGTCAGCGTTGCCAAGATTTGAGTCTCAGTTCCAGCCGATCGCAACAGCGTCAACTTTGCTGGAATTATTGAGAATTGATCCGGATGCAGTCGTTGCGAAGGT
>JAKQFZ010001185.1 GCA_029558215.1 Candidatus Omnitrophota bacterium | reverse complement strand
GCTGCCATGGACACGGTGACAGAGTCCCGAATGGCCATCGCACTCGCTCGCGAAGGCGGGGTCGGGATCATACACAAGAATATGGATCCGAAAGAGCAGGCCTCTCATGTTCTGAAGGTCAAGAAGTCGGAGAGCGGGATGATCACCAATCCTCTGACTCTCTCTCCAGAAGCCAGCGTTGCTGATGCTCTGGATCTGATGTCGCAATACCACATTTCAGGCATCCCCATCACGAAGAACGACAAGTTGGTGGGCATTCTGACCAACAGGGACCTGCGTTTTGTCGAGAATCTGGAGCAGCCTGTCAGCAACCTGATGACCAAAGAGAACCTCATCACGGCGCAGATTGGCACCACGTTGGAGCAGGCTCGGGAAATCCTTCAGAAGCACCGCATCGAAAAACTCCCTCTGGTTGATAAGGATTTCCGTCTTCAGGGTTTGATTACGGTGAAGGACATCGTGAAAGCGATAGAGTTTCCCCAAGCGGCCAAGGACAACCGTCGTCGGCTGCTTGTGGGTGCGGCCGTGAGTGCTGGTACGGAGATGGCGCGCGATGAGCTGCTCGTCGAGGCGGGTGTGGACTTGCTGGTTGTGGATACGGCGCATGGGCACTCGGAAAACGTTCGCAAGAAGGTCGTCCTGCTCAAGCAGGCATTTCCGGATGTTGCAGTTGTTGCGGGAAACGTAGCCACCAAGGAAGGGGTGGAGTATCTGGCCGAAGCAGGCGCGGATGTGGTCAAGATCGGTGTGGGGCCGGGTTCCATCTGCACGACCCGTGTCGTGGCGGGGATCGGAGTTCCTCAGATCAGTGCCATTTTCGACTCGGCAAGGGCGCTCAAGAAGTATCCCCATGTCAAACTCATTGCCGACGGTGGCATCAAACTCTCTGGTGACATTCCCAAAGCGATTGCGGCCGGTGCTCATGCGGTCATGCTTGGCAACCTGCTGGCGGGCGTTGACGAAAGCCCGGGAGAACTGGTTCACTTCAAGGGACGCTCTTTCAAAGTCTACCGTGGCATGGGATCCATCGAAGCCATGCGTGGGGGAAGCGCTGATCGCTACGGACAGAAGGACGTTGATGACGCAAAACTTGTTCCTGAAGGCATAGAAGGTCGAGTTGCCTACAAAGGCTGTCTTTCAGGCTACATTTTCCAACTGGTTGGTGGTCTGCGGTCTGGGATGGGCTACTGCGGGGCACGGGATCTTGAAACACTGAGGGCTCAGGCCAAGTTCCTGCGCATCACGTCCGCCGGACTGAGGGAAAGCCATCCGCATGACATTGTTGTGACCAAGGAAGCGCCAAATTA
>JAKQFZ010001183.1 GCA_029558215.1 Candidatus Omnitrophota bacterium | reverse complement strand
GCGCAATGACGAGGCTGAGAATCAACCCAGAACAAGTAATCCTCAAACCACGTCTTCTGCTCTTTGGCTGTCCACGTGAACTCCTGTCCACACCGCTCGCATTTGAAGTCCGCGTCTATGTACCAGTGGCGAGGACATACGCTGTAGTATTGCTTTTCAACGTTCCCCCGAACCGCTGTTTCGTGATGAATCGCCAAGGCAGCAAAGAAAAAGTGCTGCGGCATCTTCTTGGGATGTGAATTTCCAAAAATGTCCATGTCGTCACATCTGGACCGGAATCAGGTGGATCCGTCTATCTTCCCATTATGCCCAGTTCGTCTGCGTCTGCCTTTTGGCGAGCGTCCGGAACCGATCCTCTAATTCCCCACGCAGGCGTTGGTGGCCCTCGCCGTTGTTCAAGTAGTACGCGTAGCGATGATGACGCAGGTCGAACGGGATATCGTCTGGGTTCTGTGTGATCGGTACCACATGTTTGCCCAGTACATGCGCTATTCCTGCTTCATAGAAAACGTTGGCGTTCCTGCCCGAGAAATCGCACACAACCACATAGGAGCGGAAGATCAGAGAGAAAACATCCTGAATCACCGTGGAGTCTTCCCATATGTCATCGGCACGCACGCACCGGAATCCGGCTGCCTCTGCCGCCGACTTGATCGTCTGGTAAACCGGTCGCAAGACTGGATCGAAAGACATCATCACGGAGAGAAGATTGATGTCTGGTTTCTCGGCAGGCACTGAGAAGACCATCGGCGAGAAGACAATGCGCCTGGCTCCCTCGTCGGTGCACGAGATGAACTCCCCTCCAGCCGGACATGTGCGGCCGATGTAGTCCAAAATCAGTGGGAAGTTGTCCGGTCTCGCATCAATCATGTCCTTCAGCATCTGAAGAGCATGGCCATCGTAGTCGTCGTCATTCCACCGAAGGCTGCGAAGCAGGCGCGAATGCCGGTTGACTTCGTCGAGCATCTCCGTGATGGCGCCAAGCTCTCGCCAATTGGACTCGCTGAATCCGCTAACGACCTGGTTTTTCAATGCGATGAGCTGTCGGCCCGTTGGAAGTTCCGTCTTCTCCATCATGTTGTATCTCCATCGCCGGCGCCCAAACTGCAGCGAAAACGCGCAGCGTTATTTCCGTCGGCTTGACGGCTTGGTTAGGCTCAAGCTTTATGTTTCACTTCAACTCCGGAATTTCTCTGTTTGCCTCCCGGTTGGTTGACCGCAGATTCAGGCTCATATGATGGGAGCTTAGAACAAAACCCTTGTTGAGATACAACCGATGCGCGTCATGGCGCTGGTGGCCTGTGTCCAGATGGACCGCAGCACACCCAAGCCGCTGACCTTCCAAGATTAGCCAATCTAGCAGGTCACCACCGAACCCGGCCCGCCTTCTCTGCGGATGGGTAGCCAGATCATCGATGTACAGGACCCGGCCCCACGCGAGGAAGGTAGCCACACGGAAACCGGCGACCGCTACAACTTCCTGAGCATCCTCGATGAAAGCGATTCTGTAGCCTTCAGCCACCTGAGTACGGACCTGATCAAT
The DNA here is from genome assembly GCA_029558215.1 of Candidatus Omnitrophota bacterium. Lineage (GTDB taxonomy): Bacteria > Hinthialibacterota > Hinthialibacteria > JAKQFZ01 > JAKQFZ01 > JAKQFZ01. The sequence goes on along the minus strand of JAKQFZ010001183.1, from coordinate 383 downwards.
GAATTGGGCTTTGCTGAGATGGGGCCGCAGGGCGGCGAAGACTTCATACGCGGCTTCGAGGGCCTGAGAGTCCTCCATGTTCATTTGTTTTATCTGATGGTCCATCGTTTTCCTTCGGTTGTTTAGCCCGAACGTCGGGTGTGTCCTGCGCGGCTATAGACGCCAACGGACCACCCTGGTTAGGCTTTGCCTTTCGTCTCAATCTTCAGAATGTCAGATCCACAGACGTAAAGCCGGTTCCCGTCTGGCTTCTCAAGTTCAAAGTACACGAGAGTACAAGTGCTGAACTCGCCGTCACCAAAGAAGAGGGTGGATTTGTATTCGCAATCCTGCAGAAAATCCCCACTCTTCATCTGAACAACGACCTTCTTTCCCTTCAACCC
>JAKQFZ010001176.1 GCA_029558215.1 Candidatus Omnitrophota bacterium | reverse complement strand
GGCTATGCCCACTCCCTCGAACGCTCGCTTGTCAAAAGACAGGCCTCTTCCGAGCTTCTGTGCCACAAGAAGCAGGCCTGCGCCTGCAGGCATTTGGGCTATGCCCACTCCCTCGAACGCTCGCTTGTCAAAAGACAGGCCTCTTCCGAACTTCTGTGCCACAAGAAGCAGGCCTGCGCCAACGCCTTTCTAAGTGCTGTAGTTCATAAGTTCGGTGACGTATCATTGGCGTTCAGGCTGCACGAGGCAGCATATTATGGGACGATATTTTGTCAAGCATCCGTTTAAGATCCTCCTGTGTGAATTTCCACTGGAAAGGTTTCGCGATTTGTTCATAGAAAGTCTGAAAGCGCAAGAGATGATCCTGAAGTGTGTTCAGATCGGCGAAGTTGTTGGGCGTAAGAACCTTGCGCTGAACGATGGAAAAGTAGATTTCGATTTGGTTGAGCCAACTGGCGTGAACGGGAGTAAAGACCTGAATAGCATTTGGGTACCACTGCTGAAGCCTCTGGACAGCATTGGCGCCTCGGTGCGAAGGGCCATTGTCAGTGATCCAGAAGACGTGGTCGGCAGAACAATACGGTTCTCTGGTCATTACAAGATCGACAAGGCTATGAAAGGCGTCGATGCCGGTTTTCTGTTCACACTGTCCGAATATCTTGGCGCGATGCACGTCCCAAGCGGCCATATAGGCCAAGTATCCCTTGCGTTGATACTCAAACTCAACCTTGCGGATCTTCTTGGGAGCGGGCGGGGCATCGTGCGCGATGCGAGAACGCGCCTGGATGCTGGTCTTCTCATCCGCGCTAATGACGTAATCATTCGGGCCAAGAGGGTTGCCTTCCCAGAAACCCTGGTACAAGTCCAAGACGCAAGCAGCTTTCTCCGCAAACCCCGGGTCTCGCGGAAATATCCAGCTGCGGTGCGACCAAGGCTTGATAGCGTCCGCCGAGAGCCATCTCCACACAGTAGCGCCGCTTATGGAGGCTGTAATGCCTCTCTCCATCGCCTCGCGGGCTATATCGGCATGACTGAAGCGGGAGAAAGGAAGGCCGTGCTCACCAGGGATAGAGCAGGCCAAAGCCTTGACCTCCACAACGACCTCAGGGGGGAAAAACGCGGGGCCGTCCGCGTCTGGGCTGGTCCTGAAGCCCTTCCAGGCGCTCTTGAAAGAAGCGTTTTCGCCACTTTGAGACGATCTGCCTTGGGAGATCGAGTCGTTGGCCGATCTCTTTGTTCTCCAGTCCATTTGCAGCCAGGAGAACGACCTTGGCGCGCACAACATCACAATACGGTGACGTATATTGGCTGGCAATCTTCTGGAGATATTGTTGCTCATCAGGGGCAAGAACAATCTCGAATGGGCTATTTCTGGGCATATCACACCTCCTACGGAAGAGGATATTGCCACATTTGCTCCAGTAATGCCACCAAAATACGTCATCATATATGAGAACAGATGTACTAAGGTATTGGCAAAACGAGGCTTATAGCAGGCTTGGTACGCTGTCGTCAAGCAAGAAATGCCAAAGTGCCTTCAGAAAGGCGTTCAAGGATGAAAGCCAGTGTTGCAGCGTTCCCCGTCGAGTGGTATGGTTTTTCCGTTTATCACATCAGAAGATGTTGCTCTCAAGGGCAGCCTTCGAGAAAAAGGAATTGGATTCACTTGGACTGGGTCTACAGAATTGTTACCGCGTTTGTGGATGATTTCACCTGGGGACAGGCTGCACTGGAGCATATCAGAAGAAATGCGAGAGTGTATGAATACGTGGAGTCGTTCATCATTGCCGCAGCGGTTGCCATGCTGATACGGACATTTCTCTTTCAGCCCTATAAGATCCCTTCAGGTTCCATGATCCCAACTTTGGAGATTAACGATCGGATATTCGCCTTCAGGCTTCCCTTCTGGTTTGGAAAGATTCCAGAACGGGGAGATATCGTCGTGTTCAAGACACCGGCTCACATTCATGATCCCGAAAAGCCGATCTATATCAAACGCGTGGTCGGACTTCCCGGTGAAGAAGTGGAGATCAGAAATGGACGCCTCTATGTGGATGGCAACCTGATTAACGAACCCGAAGCGTTCGAGCACATTGAATACTTCCACTACACCCCGGGCATGGAACACCCCTTCTTCCGAACAAAAGTCCCGGAAGGAGAGATTCTTGTATTTGGAGACAACTCTCGCAACAGTTACGACGGCAGGGCATGGGGAGGAGTCCCGCTGAAGAATGTGAAGGGCAAAGCAGTTCTTCGTTACTGGCCATGGGCTCCCTGGCGAGTCGGACTGCTGCGGTGACCGAAGGGCACCCCCCGCGGCAAAATTGCAGACGGGCAGGACATAGGAAGGATGCATTGAGGTGAATCGTCTTATCGCTTTTGTTGCTACGGTACTCGCAAAGTACTCGTTCGGCAGGAGAATTATCCAACACGTCAAACGCCATCCCAAGGTCTACGCCTTGGTTCAGGAAATAACTGTCCTGGTGGTCACGGTGCTGTTGATTCGAACGTTCATCATTGAGCCGTATAAAATTCCATCGGGCTCCATGATCCCGGCTCTAGGCATCAACGATCGAATCTTCGTATTCCGACTTCCGTACTGGCTTGGCAAGGTTCCCGACAGAGGAGACATCGTTGTCTTCAAGGTTCCCAAGACGATTCCAAACTATGATCCGGACAAACCTGTCTACATCAAACGTGTCGTGGGACTGCCTGGAGAGACACTCGAAATTCGCAACGGCAAGTTATTCGCCGACGGCCAACAGGTCACAGAGCCCGAGATCTTTGACGAGCTGACATACGTCAACCAGATCCAGGGCATGGCAAAACCATTCACAAGTTTTCAAATCCCTGACGACAGCATCCTCGGCTTTGGTGACAATACACGAAACAGTTATGACAGCAGGGCGTGGGGCGCAATTCCTATCAGAAATGTGAAGGGAAGAGCGGTGTTTCGTTATTGGCCATTCCTGCCTTGGCGCGTTGGTTTGATCCGCTAGAGAAATTGCGGTGCCGTCTCACACAATCAGCATCGCATCCCCGTACGAATAGAAACGGTATCCGCCACCAATCGCTTCTTCATAGCATCGTCTTCTAAGCGTGTTTCCCATGAATGCCGAGACGAGCATCAAGAGTGTGGAACGAGGCAGATGGAAATTGGTGATCATCGCGTCAATGATCCGAAACTTGTACCCGGGAAGGATGAAAAGTCTTGTTGATCCATGACGTGGCTCCAGAACCCCATCTTCTCCCGCAACGCTCTCCAAAGCCCTCACAGCAGTTGTTCCAACGGCAATGACACGTCGTCCGTCGAACTTGGCGTTGTTCACCGCGTCAGATGTTTCCTGGGAAATCTCATAACGCTCAGCGTGAATTGGGTGCCGTTCCACGACTTCCTCCTTCACGGGTTGAAACGTGTCGAGGCCAATATGCAGTGTCACGAAGGTCTTCTGAACACCCATTTGCGAGAGCGCTTCAAGTAATGACTCGGAGAAATGGAGACCGGCTGTTGGCGCGGCAGCAGAACCCCGATGCTGTGCGTAGACAGTCTGATACCTCTGCTTGTCCTCGCGATGTAACTGTTCCGAGGCGCTCTCGCGGGAAATATACGGGGGCAGCGGAACCTGTCCGTACCGTTCCAGCAGTTCATCCCAGTTGCCTTCAGCACTGAACTGAACCACAAACAGACCTTCGCCCATGTCCGCTTCCACAGTGGCGCCGAACTTCTCCCCAAACTCAACGTGAGTCCCTTTGCGAAGTCTCTTCGCTCGACGCCCCAAAACCTTCCAGCGGCGCTCCCCCAAATCCTCAAGCAAGAGCATCTCAATCAACGCCCCTCCCGGAATCTTCAATCCTTCAAGCCGCGCGGGAAACACCCGGGTATTATTGAGAACCAGAAGATCGCCCTGCGTCAGAATGCTCGAAAGGTCATGGAAACACCTGTGCTGAATGACCCCGGTCTGCCTGTTGACAACCATCAAGCGCGAATCCTCACGCCTCTCAAGCGGAACTTGAGCGATACGATCCGGTGGCAACAGGTAGTCAAAATCCTCTATTCGCATGTCTAGCCTCAGATGAGACAATAGCGAAATCCCACACATACTGCGAGAGCAAATACCCGGGATGAAGCCTTTTCAGGGCAAGGTGGTGATGTCTCCATGCCTGTCTCTAGGAACGCGCAGTGGTAAGGCTTGACATTCTCAAATGCTGACCGAGCAACAAGACAAACCACTACCGCTGACCTTGACAAAGGGATGAGGACGAGGTAGGTTTGGGGTAGATGGCTTCCTCGTGAGTTTTCGGATAGAGGAGGGTTTTGTCT
>JAKQFZ010001175.1 GCA_029558215.1 Candidatus Omnitrophota bacterium | reverse complement strand
GAAACGTTGATCAGCCAGTCCGGTTCCAGGATAAAGAGGCTCTGTTCATCCATCCGAAGACCGTTCTCATCGCGGTTCAGATGCCAGAAAGCCACGGTCACCCGTTGATCCGCCCTGAGCCTTGACTTCATCAGCGGAAGAGTCTCGTTCAGATCGGGATTCTCGCGTGGATCATACGTTACGCTGATTTCTCCGATCTGATCGACTGATATGACCAGAGAACACCATTTCTCATTGATGCGCAGAAGCCGTCCCTTGAGATGCTGAACATCACACGCATGAGCCCCCAACCCGCACACAATACAAGACGGGCGTTTTGCAGCCACGATGGGAGCCCGAACCACGGTGATTTTTTCAGGAACCAGAACGATCTCCTCGGGTTCGGCTTCCGAGGTCTGAACGACCGGCTCCGGCACCAACTCGGCATCTTCTATCAACACTGATTCCGTGACTGGTTCAACCTGAGGGGTTTCTTCGGGCTGTATTTCGCCGGCTGTTGATGTTGAGACGGGACACATCGGAGTGGTGCCGATCAATCGTGCTTCCTGCAACGAAAGTGTGTTCTCGATGAGCCGGACTATCTCGTCATCAGCGAGGCAGATGATTCCTGCTCGCTGTTGTGCGACAACCTCATGCAGCTTGTCTACTCCGCAATGTGAGAACCAGCGGGACCCGCTTCCGATCTGGATATTTGATTCATCTGGCTCGGTTGGACTGAATGCCACAACAGCGGTCACGCACCGGTTGAATGGCACAAATTGGGAACGCTTGTTGAGAAATTCCGCTCGTCTGCTCTTGAACAGATCGAGAACCGAAGCACGCAGCCGCCGCGCCTGGAGATAGGGATTCGGGAATCGCCCCCCTTTCAGGGGATGACTGCCTTGGGCATCTTCGACAAACCATACTCCGTTTTCACTGCCCACGACAGGTCCCCCAACATCCTTCAGCTCACAAACAACAATGGCATCAGGCTTGACTACAGCAATATCCACCTGAAAGCCGTCCACGAAGAAATTGCACAAAACATGGTAGGTATCCGCGTCCTGGTCAAACGATGCCTTCATCTTCTCGATGAAGGTGGCTACCGCCTTGACTTCGTGGGTATGTTCGAACTCGTCACCAATCCAGACCTTGACTGCCATCACGCGCCTCCTGATGAGAAGTCATTTTTTTCTACGGAGTCTGGAGCCAGCGTGCGATGAGAAATGCCATCTCCAGGCTTTGAGAATCATTCAGTCGTGGGTCGCAGTAAGTTTCATAGCGTCGGGAGAGGTCTTCGCTGCTCAAATCACCGGCACCGCCCACACATTCGGTGACGTTCTCAGCGGTCAGTTCAAAGTGAACTCCGGCGAGACAGGAATCGAGTTCCTTGTGAATCTGGAAAGTTTGATGCAACTCCTGAACGATGAGAGAAAAGTCACGGGTCTTCGTTCCATTCCGCGCCTGTGTGGTATTGCCGTGCATGGGATCGCAGACCCAGGTTACTTGTCGTTTGGATTTCCGAACAGCATGCAGAAGAGGAGGCAGAAACTGGTCAATTTTTCTGGCACCAAAACGGGTGATAAGCGTCAGACGCCCCGGTTCATTTCCGGGATTCAGAATGCCGATGAGTGAGACCAATTCCTCAGGTGTGCAGGTTGAATCCACCTTCACGCCAATGGGATTGCTGATTCCGCGAAAATACTCCACATGCGCTCCAGAAATCTGCCGCGTTCTCACGCCAATCCAGACGAAATGTGCACCGAGATTGTAATAGCGCTTGGCGGTGACGTCAGGTCGAGTCAACGCCTGCTCGTAACCCAGAAGGAGTCCTTCGTGAGAGGTGTAGAAATCCACGCGTCCGAGAACTTCCTCTCGAACGCCACCGAACGATTCCATAAATCCGATGGCATCCAAAATCCGTTCTACAACGTGACTGTACTCATGCCACTTTTCGCTGGATTCGATCGTGTCCAGATTCCATCGGTATGGATCATGAAGGTCGGCGAATCCGCCATCCAAGAGTGCTCGAATGTGATTGAGTGTCGCCGCCGCATGAAAGTAACTGGACTCAAGACGGCTCGGATCGGGAATGCGAGTATCGAGCACGGGCTCCATCGAATTGACGGCATCCCCACGGTAACTTGGCATCTCCTTGCCGTTCACGATCTCCGTCGGTTTGGAGCGAGGCTTGGCATACTGACCGGCGATGCGACCGATTCGAATGACCGGACGACGCACACCATAGGTCAAGATCACGCTCATCTGAAGCAGGATTTTGAGCTTGTTGGCGACGTTGGTCTCGTTGCAGTCAATAAACCGTTCTGCGCAGTTGCCCCCCTGAAGGATGAACGCCTTGCCCGCTCCCGCCAGGGCGATCTGCTCTTTGAGTTTCTCCACCTCACCGACGACAACCAAAGGTGGGTAGGACTGAATGCGTTCCAGTACCCGATCGCACTCCTGCGGACAGGGATATTCCGGCTGTTGCTCCACGGGACGGGATTTCCAGCTGTCCGGCGTCCAGGGTTGCTGCTTCGGCATTCCTGATTCCTTTCTTTCAATGACGCGCCCAAATGCCAAAGCGCGGCTCTTTACGAGAATATCTCGTCCAGTGATTTCAACAGAGACTCGTCTCCAAGAGCGTAGCTGTGTTCCTCATCGGGGAAATCACCGTTGCGAACGTCTTTGACAAAAGAGTCTATTCCGCGAAGAGCGGTTCCCGCCAATTCCGCGTACCGTTTGACAAATTTCGGTTTGAACTCCGTGAAAAAGCCAAGCAAATCCTGAGTGACCAGAACCTGACCGGAACAGCCTGATCCAGCGCCGATCCCGATAGTCGGAATTCGGAGTCTTGCCGTCAGGGCTTTGGCCACGGCTGCAGGAACCGATTCGATCACCAGGGCGAACACCCCGGCATCCTGAACCGCCTTGGCATCTTCCCAAAGTTTCTCCACGGCCACGCGATCCTTGCCGATGACCGGAAAACCGCCATAGTGCATGACCTGCTGCGGCTGCATCCCGATGTGTCCCATGACGGGGATTCCCGTCTCCACGACAGCATGGATTCTCGCTGCCATGGCGAGACCGCCCTCCAGTTTGACCGCGTGTGCCCCTGCCTGCTTGAGCATCACACCGCAGTTGCGTATGGCGTCTTCGGAACTGGTCTGATAGGACAGGAAAGGCATGTCTGAGACCACCATCGCATGTTGAGCGCCGCGTGATACGACACGTGTGTGATAGGCCATTTCTTCAACAGTCACCGACAGCGTGTTCGATTCCCCTTTGAATGTCATGCCGAGGGAGTCGCCCACCAGGATGATATCCACACCGCATTGATCGAGCCAACTGGCGGTCAGATAGTCGAAGGCCGTAAGCATCACAATCGGCTCGCCCACTTCATACTGCTTGCGAACCGTAACGGTGGTTTTCTTGCTCAGTTGATTCATGGTCGTCTCGCTTCCCGCGAGCAATACGCCCGCAGCCCCAAGGATCGTTCAAAACCCTTCCTGAGCCATTACATCCGCGAAGTCCCGAAACGGACGATAGTTCCACGGTTGTTTTTTCGCCCATTCCAGGAGAGGCCCTTTGGCATACACTAGATCGGTCTTTCCCGCGGCGCAACGGTCGGACGTTCCATCGCCAATGTAAACGCGGCGCTCTGACGGATGTTTTGGCATGTGACTGCACTTGCAGTTGGCGGCGTTGACCTCGCAGTCTGGATTCAGATGGGGAAATTCCAACTTCACCCCACCGTTCTCAAAAACCGCCCGATTCGCGTAGAAAGGTACGTGGACATCGTATTTGGCCAGCATGTGCTCCAAGTAGTAACTCTGGCCGTCACTGAGAACGATCAGTTCGTCCCCACGCTCATGAACCTTCCGAACGAATTCGGGAAACGTGGGATCCAACTCGAGAGTGTCCACCAGTTGCAGTATCTGTTGCTTCGTCGCCCGAAGCGTAGCAAACTCCCCACGAAGACATTCCTGAGAGTTGATCTCTCCAAGCGCGTATCTTCTGGCGTAATCCTGCCAGGACGGGTCACCAAAATGCCGCAGAATGGTGTCGCCAATATCCAATTGTGCGATGGTGCCATCGAAATCAGAAAAGTAGACTGTGTGTGGTTGATTTTGACTCTTCAAGAACAGGCTATCCTCCTGGAAAATCAGACTATAGAGAAGATGATTTCCTTCACGGATCAACGCAATGCACGAGCAGCCATAGCCCTCATGCCCTGAAGTGCTAACCCGCTCCAAAGACCTCTTTCACTTTCTCAAAAAAAGACTTGCTGAGCGGCCCTGTGTTGTTCTTCGTTTCATCCTGGAAATGTTTGAGTAAGTCTCTTTGTTTCGCGTTCAACTTCGTGGGAACTTCCACAACGACCTGTACGATCAAATCCCCTTTTCTACTGGTGCGCAGGTTCGGCATTCCCTGATGCGAAATGCGGAACAAAGTATGCGACTGCGTTCCTGAAGGGACTTTCAGCTTCACCGTGCCGTACAGCGTCTTCAGGGGAATTTCCGCGCCAAGTGCCGCCTGTGCGAAACTGATCGGCATGGAACAGACAAGGTTGTCTTCGTGACGTTCAAAAAGCGGATGCTCCTTGATACGGAAGAACAAATAGAGATTTCCCGATGCTCCACCCGGATAGGGAGAAGGCTCACCCTTGCCGCGGTAGGCAATGTGATACTCGTCATGTACTCCCGCTGGGAATTCGACTTCCAGAGATTCCTCTGCCATGACGAGTCCCGAACCGCGACACGAGATGCACGGTTTGCGGATCACTTGGCCGGTGCCTCGACAGGTCGAGCACGTCGTCAACGTTGTGAGAAACCCCATCTGCCTCCGCTGCTGACCTGTCCCATTGCAGGTCGTGCATCGCTCCGGAGAACTCCCCTTGGCCGCACCAGAACCATTGCATTCAGGACAAGGCTGCCGACGATTGACCGAGATCGTCTTTTTGCCTCCAAAGGCTGCCTCTTCCAGCGTGATCTCAATTTGATGCCGGAGATCGTGACCTTTCTGACGCTGCCGCGGCCTCGATGCTCCAAATCCGAACAGGGAGTCCAGAATGTCATCGAGTCCCATATTGAACAGATCGCTCCACTCCCCGAATCCAGCGCCCTGTGCTCCACCCCCTTCAAGACCTGCCCAGCCATAGTTGTCATAGCGTGCGCGCTTCTCGGCATCGCTCAACACTTCATACGCAACGGTGGCTTCCTTAAAGGACTCCTCGGCTTCCTTATCACCCGGATTTCGATCCGGATGATATTTCAGAGCCAACTGTCGGTAAGCCTTCTTGATTTCCTCGGCTGAGGTGTTGCGGCTCACGCCAAGCACTTCATAGGGATCTCTTTTTGCCAACGAAAAGTCACCTATCCATCCGTGGGACAAGACCCACTGTACTTTGGAGACATGCAGCCTCTCCTTGCGCCGTACGCGATGCGGCGGAACAGTCCAGTGAATCGAAACGGACGATCCACGCCTGCGACGCAAGCCTTCGCTTCTTCTGGAAGGAAGGGATTCTGTTATAGGATAAGAAGAATCATTCTGTCAACGGCAGGTGCCAAACGGCAGCTTCTATTGCTTTGCTCCAGTCCTGCAGTGAGAAAACAGCTGTAAAAACACCGTGCTTTGTGCTCAAATCCCCTCATCCTTCACGGATTTATTGGAACGCTGGAGGACAAAGAGGACACTAGAGGCATCTTGGGCAATGCTCCCTGAATCACTGGTTCACAAACCGGACTTCCGACAAGCGGTTCGACGCTGGGAGGCGTTCTGGCAAGGGGAAATGATCGACCGACCCTGTCTGGTCGTCACCGCACCCAAGGAAGGGGCGACTTCCGCGCCTCATCCGGCGTATATGGCAGGCCATACGGGCTGCTATCGGGAAGTAGTAGAACAATATGACCGATGGGCACAAGGGATTTGGTTTGGTGCCGAAGCAATGCCATTTCTGGAGCCGAGTTTCGGTCCCGACGTCTTCGCTGCGTTTGTGGGTGCCGAGCTCAAATACGACACAGCCACCAGTTGGGCAGTCCCTTTTGTCGAGGACTGGGAGTCTGTTTTGCCTTTGGACTTGACTGGTGAAGACTGGAAACGCATGAAGGACTACGTTCAGACCGCCTCTGAATTTGCGAAAGGGCGTTTCCTGATCGGGATGCTGGACTTGCACAGTAACATGGACTGCCTGGCCTCCATCCGAAATCCGCAACGGCTGTGTATGGATGTGCTGGACTGTCCCGAGCTGGTTGACCGTGCCATGCAGAACGTTCAAAAACTCTATCCGAAGGTTTTCGAAGAAGTTTACAGGGCAGGCTCGATGGCAAATCAGGGTTGCATCGGCTGGACACCGGTGTACTCGCCCAAACGGTTCGCGGTAACACAGTGTGATTTCATCTGTATGTTGGGACCGGAACAGGCGAGACGCTTTGTCATCCCCGCTTTGGCTGAAGAAGCCGCGTACCTGGATCACTGCGTCTATCACTACGACGGCCCGGGAGCGCTCAAGCATCTCGACGATATTCTGGCCATTGCGGATATTGACTGCATCCAATGGGTCGAGGGGGCAGGAAATCCACCCCTGATCGAATGGATGGATTTGCTCAAGAAGATTCAAGCCGCCGGCAAGAGCGTGGAAGTTCGCTGCCCTGCGGAGCAGATTCCGATCTTCCACAAGAACCTGCTTCCTGATAGAGTGGTCTACATTACGAATACGGCCACACAGAAGCAGGCGGAAGAGCTGATAATTTGGCTGAAGGCAAATTCGTAGAATCAAAACCCGCGGGAGGTGTTGACTGTGAACAGAGAAGAGTTGAAGAAAGAAGTCTTGAGGAGAGCTAAGGAAGAGGGCGTTCGGTTTATCCGTCTTTGGTTCACCGACATTCTGGGCTTTCTGAAAAGTTTTGCCATCATGATTGACGAACTCGAAGGCGCGCTGGAAGAAGGGATGGGTTTTGACGGTTCATCCATTGAGGGCTTCGCGCGAATTGATGAGAGTGACATGCTCGCGCTGCCCGACCCTTCCACCTACACGCTCTTTCCATTCATGGGGCCCGAAGAAACCACGGTAGCGCGAATGTTCTGCGACATCATTGAACCTGAGGGCACACCCTACAAGGGCGACCCGCGCTGGGTTCTGAAGAAGAACCTCAAAGATGCCGCGGACATGGGCTTCACTTTCTATGTCGGCCCCGAATTGGAATTTTTCTACTTCAAGAGCGCGGAAGGACGTCCGGAAGTCCTGGATCGAGGCGGGTATTTTGACCTGACACCGCTGGACGTTGCCAGCGCACTTCGAAAGCAGACCTGTCTGTGTCTCGAAGCCATGGGGATTCCCGTGGAATACAGTCACCATGAAGTGGCACCCAGTCAACACGAGATAGACCTGCGCTACGCTGATGCGCTGACCATGGCAGACAGCACGATGACATATCGCTTTGTCGTGAAGGAAGTGGCGATCCAACGCGGCTGCCATGCCACCTTCATGCCCAAACCCATCGCCAAAGAGAACGGCAGCGGCATGCATGTGCATCAGTCGCTCTTTACCGGAGAGCGAAACGCCTTCTTCGATGTTAAAAATCCCTACCATCTCTCCAAAGTGGCGAAACACTACATTGCCGGACTGCTCAAGCACGCTCCGGAGATTACCTTGGTTTGCAACCAGTGGGTCAACTCCTACAAGCGCCTTGTTCCGGGCTACGAAGCACCTGTCTACATCACTTGGGCACAACGCAACCGCTCGGACATGATCCGGGTTCCGATGTATAAACCAGGCAAGGAGAAGGCCACGCGCATCGAGTACCGATCCCCAGACCCAGCGTGCAACCCCTATCTTGCCTTCTCAGTGATGCTGGCAGCAGGACTCAAAGGCATTCGGGAAGAATATCCTCTGTGCGAGCCCGTTGAGGAAAATGTCTATACCATGCCTCTGGAACGCCGAAAGCAACTCAATATCAAGCAGCTGCCGGAAGATCTCTGGGAAGCGATCCAGGTTGCTGAGTCCAGCCAGCTGCTTCGGGACGCTCTCGGTGAGCATGTCTTCGAGAAGTTCATCGAAAACAAGAAGATCGAATGGGAACAGTACCGAGTACAGGTCACCGACTACGAGATAGATAAATATCTTCCGATTCTCTAGGAAGCAACGCATTGCGGGTTTCCAGAGAGAGAGGGCACCCGGCATCAGTTGTCTTATGAGATGTAGGGGCGATTCATGAATCGCCCCTACATCGTGAATCAGCGTTACAGTTGTAGGGCGGCATTTATGCCGCGTCCTTGTTTGTAGTTACGCCGTAAGGCGTGATCCAAAACTTGCCCTTACGGGCACACTACGAACCTGCCGATATCAGACAACTGATGGGTCACGACCCATCCTACCGGCGGCTCCACTCTCAGAACGCAATACTACCTCTGCTCCATGACCTCTGCTGGCAGCGTGGTCATCGAATCCGGAATGGGTTCGGAACCGAGAGATGAACCGACAAAGCGCTTGTCAATGGCTTCCTGTTCTTTCTCGAGCCAGCCTTTGATGTTCGCCGTGATGAACCCAGGAACTTCCTTCGCATCGATCAATCCTTGGTTCAGTTCGGCCACACAAGTCATGTGCTGAACCACTTCATCTGTGAAAACCTTAGCCTCTTCGAGCAGTTTCCGCGCCGCATCGAAATCACCAGAGGCACGATACCCGTCAATTTTGTCACGCATCGCGTGAGCCTGGGTCAACTTCTCCGCCGCACCATGCAGCGTTGCCACCTTGGCCACTCGATAGGATAAAACCGGATCGCCTTTCACCGCTGCCACGGCCGGATCAATCCATTTCTGTCTCTGTTGTGCAAGCATCTCTCTGTCCTCGGGTCTGGAGTTGTCTTTGACTCGATAGCAGAGTTGGATCTCGGTTGCCCACTGTTGGTAGTACGCACTGAGCAACTGCCCCGCTTCAGAACCAAAGTAGTGAACGGCGTAGTCGTGGATCAGTTCCATGAGATTAGAAGAAACATCGTAGAAACAACGACCTGCCAGGTGGTGATTGAGCGCATGGTTCCACCAATAGCCTTTCGCCCACATCAGCATATAGATACCGTCCAGACCCGACTTCAGAACATACCGTCGGTCACTCTCCATGGCGATGACATAGGGCGCTGCAATCCAGGGTGAGGCGAAGTTGTCGGTGTAGTACTGACAGAGCGTCAAGCGGTTGTTCACCGACTTGCGCCACAGTTCCAGATTGTCTTTCCAGCAGTAGTCGGGTGCATCGTAGCCGTCGCTGTAGTTGCGTCCCCAATGCGCCCAGACCACGCGAAGATTGTCCCGAGGCGACATCGTCTGTGGCGGTTCGTGAACCGGATTGTAGCCGCCTGAGGTCTCCACCATGACACGGGGAGCGCTCTCCTTGAGTCTGTCACAGAGTTCTCCCAGAAGCTGGAAGACCAAGTCCGCGGGAGTGGACTTTCGGCACTCTGGGCAGTCGCGGGCAGGTCCCCCATCAAATCCGAGCGTGCAAAAGATGTCCAGAGCCGGGCAGTCCAGCACAAAGCGTTCCGCATTCAAGACGAACTGTCTTCGCGCCTGGGAATTTGACCAACAGAACTGGGAGCCGCCGTAGACCTGGTGTACCCGCTTGCCATCACGCATCCCAAACCATTCCGGATGGGACTCGAAGTAATCATCATCTCGGAGAAAGTGCTGAAAACTGTGGGCGGGACCATGAAAGAGCATCCCGCGCTTCTTGATCTCGTCAATGATGCCTGCACGCTCCATCTCGCGGTACTGATCGCCGACAGGGGAACGATGATCGCACTGCCATGCCATGCCGTTGTAGCGCGCTTTCATCGCCACATCCAGTTGTGTGCGCATGATCTCAGGCACGATCTCGAAAAAGAAAGAGGAAGCGTTGCACAAGCGAATCGGAATCGGTGAAGCGATACTCCAGGTTCCCGTCTCAAAAGACACAGCGTCCAGCTTGGGCACCACTTCGGGATCTTTCGGATCCTGCATCGGATAGAACCAACGGCAGCCCAATCGCTCCAGGAGATCATAGACTCCATAGAGCACTCCTCGTTCATTGTCGCCCGCGATGCAAATGCTTCGTTCATTGATGGAAATCGCGTACCCATCAAAGCCTTCCGCTGGAACAGGTATGTTCTGCCGATCTGTCGCGGGAATATCTCGTCGAAGCCCGACAAGGAACACATCCTCTTCGCGCAGCTTGTCCTGAATTGGGAGCAGGCAACCGCTGAGAAGTTTCAAATAACGCTGAAGCTCTTCGGCGGCAAACCGACAGACTTCACTGTCGCTGGACGCATTGAGAATGCTCCAATTGGAATGCAGATTTCGGCAGACGGTGAGAGTGGGCATAGGGTCTCCTCCTGAGTTCGTGCAATGGTGGGAATTGATAGCAGTTTCGAAAGCAGTCCGCAACCGTTGAGGGATTCGCGATTGACCTTGTACGGTGCCAAGTGTGATTCTGAATGGAGCAAAGCGGCGGGAAGAATCTCAAACGCTCAAAACTACCAGCCAGTTGCTTCACTGACCTATCTGTACGGATTCCAAATCTCCTGTGAGATGCCAGTGGAACCTACCTTTCCAACGATGAGTTGCTGACTGGTTCGACAGGGAGTCACAAAACTATTGGCTCCGTCATTGGGGGAATAGGCACGCAGCCGACGAACCGAGCTGTTGATCTGAAGAAAGTTGCCCGCTGCGTCAAAAGAGACATCCTGGACATGATCGCCCCCTGCATCAATCTCGCCCACCACAAGTACAGACGACGGTGCTGAGGCTATGTTCAGCAGAGAGACTGTTCCCAATCCACCCAAGACAAGACGCCGTCGTGCGAGATCAATGTCCAGGGCTCCGTAGCTGCGGTTGATGGATAGTCCAGCAGAAGCGGAGTTGTAATCCACCGTTGAACCATTCCACCGAAACAACCATGGCGTGGACGCGCTCTGTTCCGCAAGAGACTGAGTGATCCACCAGCCGGAACCGTCTCGGACATGTTGACTGCGCGTGCTGATGACAAGATTGCCGTTCGCGGTGTCATTGTAGTGAACCGTTGGCGCATCGGCATACTGCGTTGCATCGCCAATGTCATAGCGCAGAACGCTGCCGGCAGTCTCCCCGCCGACGGTGTAGTCCTCATCAATGGTGTAGATCACACGGCCTGTGCCGGAGCCTTCCGCCCAGACAGCCATGATGCTTCCATGGTTGAGACAAAGGCCGTATGAGTTCCGATTTTCCTCCGTCAAAAGCGCAACAAAAGGGGTATTGCAGTCCGGTGTGGCGATCCAGACTCCCGAGTGATCCTCCGACCAGTCGGAGATAATTGGGCGGCCTTCCCCGTCGAGTCGGACTCGCATCGGACTGAACCAGGACGAAG
The DNA here is from genome assembly GCA_029558215.1 of Candidatus Omnitrophota bacterium. Taxonomy (GTDB): domain Bacteria; phylum Hinthialibacterota; class Hinthialibacteria; order JAKQFZ01; family JAKQFZ01; genus JAKQFZ01. Next base: position 10,178 of record JAKQFZ010001175.1, on the reverse strand, counting down.
ACCACGACACCAAGCCTCGGTGTCCGATGTTGCCTTGACTATCAAAGGGACTGAGATCATTGTTCAGGACGAAGAGGCCTTCCGATATGGCTCGGCCATCCGTTGTGCCGGATTCACCAACAGCAACATAGACGCATCCAAAGTGCTCGGACGATGGATCTGTGTTGGTGCAGACGCCGGTTCCGTAGTAGTACTTGGATGTGGTCTCGCTGTCACTGCTGATCTGATCGAACTTGGCCACATGACCCACCGAGTCAACTGCCGTCACACTCCAATTGTAAGTGCCTGCCGCTACGGGTTGTGCCATGGAATCCAGCAAATCCCACTCAGCCGTGTTGAGTCCCTTGAAGACCCCCCCTGAGACTTCGCGAACGACGACGGAGCTCGGCAAAGGACCCTGAATGGAAATCGTCACAGAAGTAGCTGGTTCATTCAGCCGATACGTGAATTCATATCCGGTTGAGGTAGGAGAACTCTGCAGGTGTGCGGCAAAGACGTTGGCATCAGCAACGCATACAGGCAGCACCATTGCAAGCAGAGCGGCGATATACTTCATCTTCAGTTCGATCCTTGCCGGCATTCCAAGACCATCCACCGGCAATACACCTACAGAGACACAGGGAATGATATCCCGATATTCCCTGAAAGGCAAAACAACCTGTAGATACGTGCTTATACCAACCTGAAAATTCTGGCGGACTCAGGCTCAATAACGCATTCCAGGCGGTCTGAGATCATCTGTGTTTTCCCCGTGAACAAATCCTGTGCGCGTTGGAAAGGCTCCCGAATACTCACACTCACTTCAGCATCGGTCTTGGCATGGTTGATCAGGATCAAGAAAAGGGCATTCTCCGTTCGCAGGACATCTGCACGCACGGGTACATTTCCCGTGACCCCAATTGTCTGTGTGCATCCTGCCTTCTCAGCGAGATTCCTGAGAAAATCTGGAAGAGCCGTTGGGCGATGATCATAGATCGCTGCTCCCAGATAACTGCCCACAAGAATTGCGGTTCCTTGTCCAAATCGCGATAACGTCATTGCCGGGGATCCATCAGCAAAGGTACCAAGCACCTGGGCTCCGGCCGGCCGCAGTATCTCCCTGGCGTAATCTCCCTGAAGCAACAAGCCGTCACTCGTCTGGATGAGTAGATCGCTGGGTGGCATGAAGTCTCCCAGGAACAACTCCTGTTCAGAACACCCGAAGAGTTCTTCGAGTCCCCATCCTGGAATATGTAGACTCCGAAGTCCGTCTTCCCTTTGAAAGGCACCGCACTGCGCCTCGGCGACCAGCACTCCACCACTGCGAACGTACTCCCGAAGTCCGGATGCAAGAGATCGATCCATCATCACAGGGAAAGGACAATAGAGAAGTTTGTATTCTCCAAAAGTCTTCGGACGTCTCGCGTGGACAAAATCCACGTCGAAATTCTCGTCGTAAAAGGCACGAAAGAGTCCCCGCAGAGAATGTTTGAAATAAGTCGGTCGGTGAATGAGCCAACCGAAAAGCGCATTGTCCGGATTGTACAGGACAGCGACCTGGCTCGGTGGTTTCTGTGCGGCGGCGATCTCCGCACCGTGCTGCTGGATTATGGCTCCGATTCGTGACACAATCTCATAGTGCTTTCCGGGGCTTCCATCCATCTCGGTAATACCCCAGCCGGGGGACTCAATCCCAAGCCGTTCGGGACGATACTGCCAGTAGAGAAGCCCTTTTGCCCCACCTGCAAGAATCTGCGCCGTCCATCGGAGCAACGGTCGCTCGGTTCGAACGCCATAAACATGAGAGGCCATACCGTCCAGGGCATGAGACTCCGGCACCCAGACAGGCTTGCCCAATGCGGCGCTTCGAACTCCTGCCAACTCGTAAGAGAGATCTTCATATCGAGGCGCGGCGCTGAACGCTTCCTCTCGACCGAAACCGCCTGCGCTGGCTCCATACGCGTCGAGACACTCGACCAAATCCCAGTCATCGTTGCCCATACTGACCGGATCGGTGTTGACGGTACAGAGTGCGCTGTGGCTCATCACAAGGTGATTCGGATCGAGACTGCGGACGATTCCAGCGCGCCGCTGCATCTCTCTGGTCAGAGTCCGACTCATGAATGCTCGAAAGTCCAGGTTGTCGGTCAATGTTCCCTTGCTTCGAGGCAGCTCAACTTGGCTGAATGAGCGATAGTTTCGCGCCCATGCCTGGTTTAATGCCTCGATGGTGCCATAGTGCTGTTTCAGATCATCCCTGAAACAACGGGCGCTGCAGTCGCAATAACAGACCGAGCCTTCGTGGGAGTTGTCAAATCCACCGGAAATCCAGGGCTCGTTCCAAATATCCCAAGCCAGAAGCGCCGAATGTGACCGAAACCGGTTCACCAGACTCGTCAGATACGATTCCGTGTGAGCCTTGTAAGGTGGTTGATGGAAACAGACGGCATCCGCACCTCCGATCTGGCGACAAGGTGTGGCTTTGGGATGAAGGACTGAACCGCTGGCGGTGACCATGCAGCAGTCGGGGTACTTTTGAAAAAACCACACGGGCGCGGTGTCGAAAATCGGATTCAGCACAACGTGCAGTTCAAACTCCAACGCCAGATCCATCAGTTCGGCAAGTTCGTCCCAACAAAGAACGTCAGGCACAGGATGATTCCAGCGCCACATCGGCCAGAGTTTGACTACATTGAAATGCGCGGCTCGCATTCCCTCAAAATCCCTTCGCCAGTCGGTTTTTGCGGGCGTCGGAGGACGAAAATACTGTGCGCCGTAGTAAAACATTCTATTGTCTCCAGCTAATCAGACCATTGTTCCGGTGCAATTCCAAGCGTGGTGCTTGGAAGTGAATCCGGACATCCACCGATAGTCCACCCAAGTGGCTCTTTTACAAATCGGGCATCCTGAAGGTTCACGTAATAACCGGTGAGGTAGGCGGCCAACAACCCTCCCTCTTGGGTCCTAGGAAACCTGACTTTGATCCAGTCTTCTTCTTCCAATGAGCAAGCATTTGCAGGAGTGGACATAGCCCATACGCCTGCAGGCGCAGGTATGCCTGGAAGAAACTCATGCGCCCAACCAGCCAGCCCGGGCACAGTGCTTGACGAGAGGATTTCCATATTCTGAAAAGATGGCTGGCCTGCAACCGGCAGAAGAGATCCACTCCTGGCGATCTTGATTCCTCCACCGCCTGCCGCGTGATTGAGCGTCATGACGAAGGTTCCATCCGGATCCTCAAGCACAAAACAGGATTCTGGTATCGTGGGATCTGGTGTCTTCAGGACAGCGCCATGGTCAACCCAAGGGCCCAGAATGTCCGGTGCCGTGGCGACACCGCAGATTCCAAATCCTGCATCACGTCCGGAATAAAACAGGTACCAAGTATCCCCGTGTTTCATGACCATCGGATCCCGACAGTCTGCCCAACCCGAATCTGTCCAGACAGCGCCGGCATGGCTTGGTCTGAACCAGGACTGAATCGTTCCGGCAACATCGAACTGAACACTGGTGTTCCGCTGCCAGGTTGAGGGGTTGTCGGGATCTGTGGTTGTTGCCACCAGGATTCTCTGGCACCAAGCCCCCGACTGTGGGCAGGTGACGCCTGTGTAGAACATGTAGCAGACACCGGCATCCTCAACCACGTGTGGTGCCCAAACCATACAGGCATCCTCTGCTGTGCGCGTAGTCACAGCTTTGCCGATTTCATTCCAGTGCCACAGGTCATCCGATCTGCCGATGATGATTCCTTGTGAGCAGTAGTCCTTCATCATCGAAGCGATGTACATCTTTCCACCATGTTGAAACAGACAGAAATCCTGTAGACGCACATCGGCAGCGCCTTTCTTGGGTCTCCATCCCGCCTGGTAGGCCTTGAACGTGCTCAGAGAAGCCCTCTCGTCCTTCCAGGAAGACCGATTCCCCGTCTGAATGTAGCCGGAAGACTGCAAGCCGACGCTGCGGCAGTTCAGTTCGACCGTGGTATCAGCCAACAAGCCAGCACAAGTCGTCGTACTGAGAACCGTTGAAGCAACATGCCATCCCTCACTCCCAAATCCAATCAAGTCGGTTGAGGCACCGATCTTCGTCGGAAGGGAGAGATCCTGACCGATGGCGACAATCCTCATTCTCGCCCCCAGATCCACCCAAAGAAATCCCCTTGATTCCAAGGAATTCCATGCGGTATAAGTGCTTGCGTCCACAGCATTTCCAGCGACGTTGTCTCCCCAAGTGGAACTCGCCCATGCAGGTCGCCCCGCCGCGCGATCCCATCCCGTCCCGATATCCACTTGGGCAATAGCTCCAACCGAGAGAATCCCACAAGCAATCAACCACGTCAGAGTATTCACAGCGAGAGAAAAAGACTTCAAGAGCGTTTCGCCTCCTGGAGGTGCCCACGATATACAAATCCCTGACACCTTTTCCCCAGATTTTGCCGATTATCCACTGCTGTTGGCCTTCTGTCAAACAGAAGAAAAAGAACATCAATCAGCTTGACAAGACAAAAGTTAAAGGGTATAGATTGCGATAGAACTTTAGGTAATGCTGTCGAGATGGTGAAGACGCATGGACGTAATGGAAGTTCGAGATGGCCTCAGACTCCTTGAGGAGAAGATGGGGTCGCTATTGGATCAACTTGAGTTTTTGCGTCAGGAGCGAGACCGTCTTCTTTCAGAGAATGACAGTCTTCGTGAGGAGCGAGACGCCGTGAGAAATCAGCTCGAGGAACTTCTGGAGAGAATAGATCGGCTGACCAGCAATTCTTAAGGGGTTCATGCCTTGGACACAGCAACGGTCGAAAAAAACACGGTTCGGATCACCATCCTGGACAAGACGTATTCACTTCGGGCGACAATGTCCCAACAACACATGCAGCGCGTTGCTGCCTTTGTGGATGAAAAAGTCCGCAAACTGCGTCACGATTTTCCCGAAATGCCCATTCAGCGCCTTGCCATCCTTGCGGCAATTCAGATTGCGGATGAGCATCTGACCACAGCTCCCATGAATCAGGACAACGCCGGAGAGATTCGCCAGCGAATTAACTCGCTGATCAGCCACATTGACGAGCTTCTCTCAAAAGACTGAACACCCGAAATGCCGACAACCCAAACTCAACCGTACCCAAACGATAATGGGCGATGTTCGCAATGCAAAGCCCTGAGGGAGAACAACCATGAGAGTGCTCCGAACAGTCGCTGAACTGAGATCGTGCCGAAAGGATCTCTCGCGGACGGGAAGCTCCGTCGGTTTTGTGCCTACAATGGGCTGCTTGCACGAGGGACACCTTTCACTGATGCGCACTGCCCGACAACAGAACGACAGCGTCTGGGTCTCGATCTTCGTCAATCCAACCCAATTCGGTCCCAACGAGGACTTTGAGCGCTATCCCAGAACCGAGTCTCGGGATATCGAGCTGTGCCGTGAATGCGGCGTGGAAATCCTCTTCATTCCCCCCGCCCGGGAGATGTACCCCGAAGGCAGTCAAACCTGGGTTGAAGTAGAACATCTGCCAAAAGCGCTCTGTGGTGCCAGCCGTCCCACGCATTTCCGAGGCGTGACAACCGTCGTGGCGAAACTCTTCAATCTCGTGCAACCCGACCGCGCCTATTTCGGTCAGAAGGATGCACAACAGGTAATCGTCCTTGATAGGATGACTCGAGACCTTGATTTCCCTGTGCGCCTTGTCGTCTGCCCAACGGTCAGAGAATCCGATGGGCTTGCCCTTTCCTCGCGCAACGTTTATCTGGACGCCGAGCAGAGAGAGCAGGCGGTTGTTCTCTCGCAAGCGCTGGCGGAAGTGGAAGAACTCTTCGAAAAGGGAGAGCGGGATCCAAACAAAATCACAGAACACATCCACAACCGGATCCAGGCGATGCCACTCGCCCGCATAGACTACGTCTCCGTCGTGCGGACGACAAATCTTCAACCTGCGGAAAAATTGGATGGTGGCGAACTGGTTGCCCTTGCGGTCTTCTTCGGCACCACACGACTCATTGACAACATTGTGCTGGGAGAACGCAGCCTGATCGACACCTGATCAAGGCGCGTCTGCTTGGTCGAAGCAAGTAGCCCGGTTTCCCCCGCAAACCGGGATCCTGGGTTGAGGGTAACCCCGTAGGGCAGCATTTATGCTGCGCGGGATGAATCCCGCCGACTACTGGCTTTGGGGAAAACACCGCAACGAAAGACTTCAACAAGATTTGGAACTGGTAACAGCCTGCGGCTTTCTATCCTTGTCGCATTCGGCAAGCCAACGTAAAGATCTCCCGCCGAGGTCACGAGGTCCGGAGTATCTGCTCGTTGTGTCCTGCCGCTTCCAGTTTCGTCATCGACAGGGCAACTCCCCACACGGAGAGAAGAAGCAGTGGAATGTGGAGTGCTCCATCCCACCACGAGCTGTAGGCTCGCAACACCAGCTTAGGGATAACGTTGTACAGCCCCATGATCACCCCGACGGAGCTTGTAACACGGAGCGTGAGGAGGTTCACTTGCGGGTAGACGATGATGAGCACTGCCAGGTACACCGGTGTCATCATGCAGAAAGCCAGGGCCGAACCTGATGTCAGGAAATACAGGAGTCGAAAGTCGGGCAAGCCCGTGCTCCAGTTGATCGGGAGCCAGAACGCAAGAACAGCGGGGGCGATTGCTGCGAACTGCCATGGGTGGCGTCTGCGCGAAGAGAGATCGTTGCGGACGACGGCTGCCTCCAGAAACCATGTTGCTGCGACCATCAAGAACATGACGACGTTGACGGTCACGATGCTCAATCCGAACCTGGGGGCTACGGCGACATTCTGCAAGATCGCGAACAACACGTAGGAGATGCCTGCGTGGACAGCAAGCACGACACGCATCTTGTTGCGGAGAACGGGAATCGTGGTGAACAGCACGATCGCGACGATCTGGAACACCGGGAAAGCCGGCACGCACTCGAACCAGATGGCGTGCCCGAGAGTGTACCCGATGATCTCACCAGTCTTTTCGGGGAAGAACCCCTTGGACGAGAATGGCAAGACGAGAAATTGAATCGCCACCAAGGCGACGAAGAACCACCACCGTCGTGTTTTGGCTTCAAGCCTACGCTGTATGCTTTCCATCTTCTTCATTGTCGTCACAACGTCCAGCGTGAGCATTTCGCGCGGCTACGCGTGAATATGCTCCACGCTGTTGTTGTCCACTTCCTTCTCTTTCAGCTTCGCGATTACGTGGGTGCAGATGTCATCGAACGTTCTCATCTTTTCGGCATCAGCATCTTTGATGGTGATGCCAAAGTGTTTTTCGACTGCGATGACAAACTCGACCGTGGACATTGAGTCCAGATCATCCATTTTGAGGTCAGCCACAGGTTGATCGGACGGTTCAAGTTGGGCCAAGTCAATCGGGTGATGCTGTGCAAGGATGTCTCGCACTGTGGCGGCGACCTCAGCATGGTCTGGATAGAAGGTCTGGCCGAACTCACGACTGGATCGCCGTGGTCGGTTACCCATGAATTCCTTGGCCAACCGCCTCAGTCCGGCATCATGAAGTTTCTGGAGCCAGACCGAAATGGCGACCACGGCGAGGACACCCACGACTATCAATATTATCTTCATGTGGACAACAATGTATATATGGTTTCCGTATAAGAACCTTTGTCTGATTTCCGGTCGGCATAAGACCCAGTTTTCGGAAGCGGCTTCGGGGAAAACACCGAACGCCACCCCTCACGGGCGGCGCGGTAGCGACGTACCGTGCAGGGGCTGGTTCGAATTTCTTCATCGTGCTGTTGCATGCTCAAGGTGCTGAGCAATCAGCACCTTGATCAGTGATTGTCTGGGAACTCCGAGACGCTTTGCTTCTTTGTCTAGTGATTGAATCATCCAGACAGGGAAGTCAACATTCACGCGTTTCTGCTCTTGCTCAGGGCGGCGTGCCTTTGAGAAATCGAGAAATTGCGTAACGTCCTCGTCGGAATCGAACGCCTTGTCAAAATCCTTAGCTTTCATATATCTCCACCTCTTCCTTTCGGGACCTCCGAAACGAGATGATCCGTATGCGGTCATCACGGTACGTGATGACTCCGGACCAATGCTTCCCGGTGGTTTTGCCGATCACAAGGAAACGCGGCTCGTCCTCTGTTCGAGCCGGGATCTCAACGAGATCCGGGTCTTCCCACAGTGCCTGAGCCTCGACAAAGTCGAGGCCGTGCTTTCGCTTATTTGCCGCACTCTTCCGTGTGTCGAATTCAAATTCCATGGTATAGATAATATACCCGCCAGGTGGTGAATGTCAATAGAACGGTTCTTCTTCTTGATTCGAACGGCGGGACTGAGGCGCGCGGGCACCGCGTCGCCTCCCGAGCCTTGTTGGGCCATTCATGCCGACATCATCACTTCTTGGTGCGGACCACCTTCAGCAGCTTCAATTCGGCTATCATGATCTTGTAATCGCCGAGATCCGTCTTGCCAGCAACGTGTTGAAGACCGACCCAGTTACTGATGGACAGGTCCTTCTTGGTGCCATCGGTAAGGTAGACGGCAAATCGCCGGTCGTATGTTTCGTACTTCCCATCCTTCATCTGCTTTTCAAGTCTGTCGATCTTGTCCCAGGCAATCACAACCCGGCCGGAACCAAGTTCCATCTCGATTCCGTCGAAGGTGACTACCTTCGACGGAATGGTGCTGGACGATTCTTGATATGCACGTGCCTGTTGTAGAACGATCACGTTGTCCTTCAGATCGGTCACTTCGAGGGTCACATCTGCGGCGTATGCCGCACTCACACATGCGGCGAAAATGACCGCTAATACATTCCGTACTATCTTCATGCCTTCCTCCTATGTTTGTTGTCTCTACTATCTGACGGCGTACTCCAGAGATTCAGGAACTTTCAGCATCTCACCTCCTTCTGGCCCAACAATGATTAGATTGACCCGCATAAGACGCGGGGACTATCGTTTCTGTCCGTATAAGACGCCTTTGTATCCCGCACTTCACATGCGTCAACTTCTTGTTTCTCAATGTGTTCCCGCCGGTCTCGCCATTTAGCTCAGCGTGTTATGCGGATCGGCATAAGGCCATCCTCATAGACCGTCCATGGGGCTGCGGACTCCGTGGCCTCCTTTGTTCAAAACATGCGTGTAGATCATGGTCGTGCTGACGTCCTTGTGGCCCAGCAACTCCCGGATCGTGCGGATGTCATAGCCCCCTTCGAGTCAGAAATTGCCTGTGTTACTGTTGCCTGCACGATTTCTTTGCTCTTTCCACAGAATAGCCATGAGGCTGTTCTCGGTAGCGACCCACAACTCCGTCTGAAGTATACATCCCTTCCCGAAACGACTTCAAGGAAATCTTGCGCTTCTCGGTACTGGCTCAGCAGGTAGCAACCGGCCCGGTTTCCCTCGAAACCGGGATCCTGGGTTGAGGGCAACCCAGGCTACGTGTCTCGGTTGTTCGGTCATCTCCTGTATTTCTCTGGAAGCAGGTCTCCAGCACTGGTCGCGGTCGGCCCGTCTGCCCCAGGGATGATGATTCTGCAACCCGGGGCGTAGTCCGTAATCAATTCACGACACATTCCGCATGGGGCGACTACTTCACCGTCGCGGTTCACCGCGACGATTGTATCTATCTCCGTATCTCCAGTGGCGGCCGCCATGCCTAAAGCGATTGCCTCGGCGCACACCGCAATTCGACCAACGTACGCTTCGAGATGGACGGCCGAGAACACCTGCCCAGACTTCGTCCGCAATGCTGCGCCAACGTGATGATATCCCTCGCGAAAGCGCTGTGCTATGACCCGACGGGCTGCTTCAAGCAGCGCTATGTCGGCATCTGTGAGTTTGTCTGCATTCATGTTCTTGTGACCGAACAATGTATATATGGTTTCCGTATAAGAACCTTTATCTGATTTCCGGCCGGCATAAGACCCTAGATAAAGTAAGTTCTTAAGCCCATATATATCAATTAAATATATCCGTTCTATAGAATATTAAGGGGTCTTATATGGTTTCCATATATCATGCCAATAAAGACCTCTCATAATGAATCAGAGATATTCTCAGAAATTGCCTGTGTTACTGTTGACTGCACGATTTCTTTGCTCTTTCCACAGAATAGCCATGAGGCTGTTCTCGGTAGCGACCCACAACTCCATCTGAAGTATACATCCCTTCCCGAAACGACTTCAAGGAAATCTTGCGCTTCTCGGTACTGGCTCAGCAG
>JAKQFZ010000306.1 GCA_029558215.1 Candidatus Omnitrophota bacterium | reverse complement strand
GATCAGCGATTGCGAGGTTTTCGTGACACTTTGGGCATCCTCGTATCAACAAACACTGGTGGGTGAGACACACAGACATTGCCAGAGGTATCCAATCCAGTCGATGATGAGCTGATTCTTGCAAGCACAGGGGACAGAACTGCACATCAGATTCGGGCCAGGTGTGCCTGCGCAAGAGCCCATTACTCATCACTGGCACTGTCTGCTGGGAAGGGAGCGTGATCGATTGTGATGGGTACGTAGCTGGCGTCATCGCAGATGTCAATCGATGCACAGAGGAAGCATACAGCTTCTCCGCCTCGATTCTGACCAGATTTGCCAGAACCTGGTACGTTTGAGACCCCGTCGGCTGCGTCACATGATCTTGGTAGGTTAGTCTTTCACGGCATATACGAGCTATCATCGTCCGTGAATCATAACCATTCTCCTTCGAGAGTCGGAGCAGAAGCGAAGGAAGCGACTCTCTAGCCCGCAGTTCGGTTCTGCATAGCAGGGGAAGTGATGAATCCCTCATACGGTACCTCTCAACTTGCTGTCAACACGTCGGAAACCGAAACATTGGACTTCTTGCGTGGTTTCGATCGTCGATTCGTGCTGTTGGGAGCATTCACTAGCGTTGCTGTTGGTGCATCAAAGTGGCGATCAGTCTCCGCCGCAAACGGATCGACCTTTCTTGGAAGATGCTTGTGCAGACGCTTGGCAAACGCATGGCTCAGCATCGAAAGCGTCAATATGCCATCATTTTGAATGCCCTCTGTCTGTTGATTCAGAAGCGTCGCGAAACGCATCAGATTCATGACATTGCCCACCACGCCGTCCGTGGCGTAATGGAGACGATGCAAGAATTCAGCTCGTGGCAGTTCGTCGGACAAGGACACGCCGATCCCCTTCTCTATGTATTTGATGAAAGAGGCAAACTGTTTGACACTCGTTTCGTCGCTTGGATCCCATTGAAATGGTTCTAGCGTCTCTCGGACGGCGAACAGGCGTGAGAGTTGAGCATTACTCTGCAAGATGAGTTCCACCTTTCCTTCAGTCCCCACAACCAAGAAAGGAATGCCTGTCTCCTTGATCAAGACTTTGAGCCAGTCCGAGACAGTTTCCAGAATTCGGTTGGTCTCTTTGTCGATCAAATGATGAAAGTCATCAAGGATGACCAGTTGCACCTGGCAAGCTCGAACGTAGTGAACCAGGCGAGAGTTCATCGACCACAACGCGCCTTTGTGCGCCGCGGGGTCGCCGAGTGTTTCCAACATTCGCGACGCCATGCCTTTTACTGTAACCGGTGAAGGGGTCTCCATATAAAATACAGGAACCTTCGTGCCACTGACGGTCTCGTAGCGAGAAAACATCTCCACGTAGGTTCTGACCAACGTCGATTTACCTGCACCAGCAATACCCTCCAGGACCATGCATTGCGGCTCTCCTGAAATCTTGGACATTTCTTGGCAAAGACGAATATCCTCGTGCAGTTCATTGAAGCGTGGATAGCGTACCAGAGCTGCATTCGCCTTGATTAAGGAAATTGGCACTTCTTTAGTCGACATCTGGCTCTTCTCCTTCTCCCACAAAAGGCAGCTCATAGCTAACCCGCCAGCCTTCTTTTTCGAGTTTCTCCGAGTCTAGATCTAGGTCACTGAAGCACAAGGCCGGGGTTATGATTTCCTTACCGGCCAGATCGACGGTAGATTCTCCTGCTGTCACACCATTCCCTTCTTGTGCACTTACTCGTTCGCCGTTTCCCCGCCAGCGAGCAATCTTGGATCGGGTACTCAGTTTTTTCCGCTCCACACTTTCTTGGACGATCTCCTGAATCTTGCGCTGGGCATGCCCCAACGCAACGATATCAACCGTACGCTGTTGAGCCAATGCAAAGTTGCGGATGACTTTGTGTTTCCATAGAGACAAGCCTTGTGCATATTCTTGAGCCAGGGCTGGGACCTGGAGATATCGTTTTTCATCTGGATCGTAGACCTGAATGTGACCCAGATTGGAGGGGTTGTATTTGATCTTGACGC
>JAKQFZ010001173.1 GCA_029558215.1 Candidatus Omnitrophota bacterium | reverse complement strand
CAGCACAATCGAATACCGTTCATTGGCCTCAAAAGTGATCTCGGCAGTGTGTGTCGCAATGGCTCCGTCTTGCCAATGATCGACAAGCAGCTTGTCGTTTATCCAAAGCCGTGCTCCATCCGAGTGCGCCGCACCGATTCGGTATCGTCCACTCACTTCTGGAGTCAGGGTGCCACTCCACCGTACGGAATAGTCTTTGGGGATCCCTTCGTCGGCCGCTGGGGATCGGCACTCTCCCGGCGTGAAACTGACCATCTCATCTATGCGCACCAGTTTCGGTTCACCCCTCAAGTCCAGATTGTCGAAATACTCTCCCGTGATTCCTGAAGCGCCTGCCTGTGGAGCAAGACCTCTCGTTGTATCTTTGGGAGTCAGATAAGCGGTGGGAACCGGCTCGGCATCTGCGGACGTTGTTCCGACCACTTTGCAGCCCTCGACGTAATGGACTGTGGTGTTCGACGACACGGCATTCCGGATGCCTTCAAGCGGCGAAACCAGAGGTGTCATCCATCCGCTGTAATCACCGGTTTCCATCTTTGCTGCGTTGGGTCCGATGACGGCTATGGCGCTCACGTCCTTGCGCAGAGGAAGTGTTGCGTTCTCATTCTTCAGCAGCACAATACTTTCCCGAGCGGCATGACGCGCAAGATCGCGATGTTCCTGGCAACCACAGATTGCCTCTGCTCTATCAGGAGCCACGTAGGGATTCTCGAAAAGTCCCAAACGGAACTTTGCCCTGATCACTCTCTTGGCGGCTTCATGCACAACTGATTCGGACAGTTTTCCCTGTCTCACCAGATTCAGTACCTGCTCAGAGACTGAGCCACCGAAACTCTGATCAACACCGGCCTGAACAGCCAGCCTTACGGCGTCCTCATAGTCCTTCGCGACCGAGTGCGTCTTCTCAAGGAGACCGATGGCTCCCATGTCTTCGATGACATAGCCGTCAAATCCCCATTCATCACGAAGTATCTCCGTCAGGAGCTCGTGCGAGGCATTGCACGGAACATTACACCAATCGCTGTACGCTGCCATGATTGAGCCTGCCTTCGCCTCGCGAACCGCCGCCTCGAATCCAGGGAGCGCAATTTCCCGCAGAAACTCACGACCATAGCCTGCCTGATGGCTGTCACGGCCGCCCAGAGGTGAACCGTGCCCGGCGAAATGCTTTGGCGTGGCAATGATGTGTTCCTTGTCCACCTTATCGCCATCCCCCTGCATCCCTCTGACCATCGCCACACCCATCCTTGAGACCAAGTGTGGGTCTTCACCGTAACCTTCTTCCATGCGCCCCCAGCGAGGATCTCTGCCAACATCGAGCACAGGGGAAAGCCCTGAAGTCGATCCGCACGAACTGCATTCCTTGGCGATTGCCGTTCCAACTTGGCGTACCAGTTCAGCGTTCCAGGAGCTTGCGAGTGCAAGAGCCTGAGGAAAGATGGTACAGTTTGGTGCAGCATTTCCGTGAAGGCTCTCGCAGATGATCAGAGCGGGAATACCCAGGCGTGTTTTGGTGGTAAGGAAGCGCTGTACTTCATTGGTTGCCTCTGCCAATGATCGCGGGCTGGTTTTGTCCTCACGTTGATGCAAAGAACCGATCCCGTGCTCGCCAATGTTTGCCTGTGCGGTGGGCTCATGAAACGTACCATCCTTCATAAAGGAGGGACCGTCTCCCCACGAGTTGGGGAGCATGTTGAGCTGGCAGGCTTTTTCTTCGAGTGTCATTCGCGCAAGTAAGTCTTCCACTCTCTTTTCGATGGGAAGAGATGGGTTCTTGTAAGGAAGGGTATGAGACATAGTGCGTTGTCCTCTCGCAGATAAAACATGATGTCTGTTTTCAGACGTTTGCGGATAGTAGTTTCTTGAGGGAGAAGTGTCAATCAGGCAGAGAGAGTCATTGCCGCACAGGTTGGAACAATAGGGTTGGGCATCTTGTTGCTGGCGCAGATCTGGAGCAGTTTGTTCTATGCAATCACTTTCCCACCAAGGAACAGATTGTGACTGTGCGTTGCCAATCCAGTGTACCGGCTCAGTTACGGAGGGGTTGGAGGTATGCTTCGGTAGTAGAGGCTCTGCGACGCTGCCGAAGCGGGAACGGCCAGACAGCGGGCTTCGGTAGCGTCGCTCCGAAGACTCCGCTTTGCTTCCGAAGCATATCCTGGCTGTATCACCAGCATAACTGAGCCAGTTCAATCCAGTTACCAAAACGCTTGACTTGCGTTTATTGGATAAGTAGAGTTTCTGTACGTTGTGAGATTTGAGGTTGGTTTCGATGATGCGTGATGGCCTGACAACCCTTTCCCAAGCAGCATCCTGCCAGGTGCAGGGCGTTGGGGTTGTTGTACGTGTACTCGTCGTAGTACGCGTGACAAACGCCGTCGCGCCTTAGCGGGACTGACTGAAAAGAAGAAAAAAAAACAGCCCCCGCTGGTGCGAACCAGGCGGGGGTTGGTGTTTTTTGGGAAACCCACCCGCGCCAAGCTCGACACCTGGGGAGCCAAAGGAGACGAAGTTCATGATAAGAAGAACCGGCGCACAGATCATCGTGGAACTGTTGGAGCGCCAGGGCATCACCCAGATCGCAGGAATACCGGGTGGGGCAAACCTGCCCCTGTACGATGCCTTGTCGCAGAGCACTCGGATTCGCCACATCCTCGTTCGACATGAGCAGAGCGCTGGATTCATGGCGCAGGGTATGGCTCGTGTCACCGGAAAGCCTCAAGTGTGTTTTGCCACATCAGGTCCCGGCGCGACGAATCTGATGACTGCGATCGCTGACGCGAAGTTGGATTCGATCCCGATCATCGCCATCACCGGTCAGGTTCCCAGCGCCTTGATTGGCACCGACGCCTTTCAAGAAGTGGACACATACGGAATGTCGCTTCCGATTACCAAACACAACTTCCTGGTGAGATCGGCAGAAGAGCTCTTGAGGATCATTCCCAGGGCGTTTCGCATTGCGGCATCCGGCAAGCCCGGTCCCGTGCTGATTGACGTGCCCAAAGATATCCAGACCCAGCAGTTGGAGTTCGACGCCTATCCTGAGCCGGGACGCCCCGATCCATCGCCGGTGATCTCTGAGGAACAAGTGCGTCAGGCAGCGGCGATGATCAACGGCGCTTCAAGACCAATCCTCTGCCTCGGTGGCGGAGTTATTCATGCCGAAGCAGGAGATTTGGCGCAGGAGTTGATCGAACGGTCGGCAATTCCAACGACGATGACCTTCATGGGATTGGGTGCGATACCGTCCGATCACCCTCTGTCGCTGGGGATGCTCGGTATGCACGGAGCGCGTGCGACAAACCTTGCCTTGGAAGAGTGCGATCTCTTCATTGCCATCGGCTCACGGTTCGATGACCGCGCCACGGGTAAGGTCTCCGAGTTCTGTCGTAACGCCCAAATCCTTCATGTGGACATTGATTCGGGAGAATTGGACAAGATCAAACGGGCTCATTTGGGCATCGAAGGTGACGCAAAGAAGTTCCTGGAGACTCTCCTTCCCTGGATAGACGAGAATCCGCGCCACCAATGGAATGCCACGGTTGATGATCTGCGGCGAACGTTCCCGTCATCGTTTCCGGATCAGGATACCCCTCAGTCCGCCTACGGACTCATTCGGCACGTGGCACAGCTCGTTGGCGACGAAGCCATTGTGGCGACCGACGTGGGTCAGCATCAGATGCGAACGGCACAGGCATACCCATTTCAACGACCACGACAGTGGTTGTCGTCCGGCGGTCTTGGCACGATGGGATTCGGGCTGCCAACGGCCATCGGTGCCGCACTGGCAGCGCCGGAACGACAGGTGGTCTGTTTCACAGGAGATGGAAGTCTCCTGATGAACATTCAGGAGCTGTCAACGCTGGCAGAACTCAACGCCAACGTGAAGATCATTCTGATGAACAACCGTTCGCTGGGGCTCGTGCATCAGCAGCAGGAGATGTTCTACGGCAACAGGATTTTCGCAACCAAGTATCAACGTCCTATGGATTTTATCAAAGTTGCAGAAGGCTTCGGTCTTGCGGCATACAGTCTTGAAGGAACAAGCGATCCGCTGGGGATGCTCAGACAGGCGCTTGGTTCTGACGATCCCTGTCTCATTAACGTGCCCCTGGAGCCCAACGACAACGTTTATCCCATGGTGCCCCCTGGAGCTGCCAACAGAGATACTATCGGAGGTGAACGCCATGCAAATGCCTGCGCTTGAAACAACGAATCAAGAACGACACAACACACCTCGGGCGATTCTGGAAGTCACGGTGCGCAATCACCCGGGAGTCATGTCTCATGTGTGCGGTCTCTTCTCGCGACGCGCGTACAACATGGAAGGCATACTCTGTATGCCCGTGGGAGACGGAACAACGAGTCGGATGTGGCTGCTGGTCAAGGACGACGTTCGTCTTGAGCAGATGGTCAAGCAGATTCACAAACTTGAGGATGTGCTTTCCATTCGTCGCCATGGTGCTGACCATGCCGTCTTCGTCGGGCTGGAAGACTTCTTTCAAGAACAGTGAACGAGAGCGTTCCTGCTTCCTGACTGGGGCAGAGATGTCAACGAGCAAGTATCTGTGAGATTGTTCGTAGTCCACACGCTTGTAGGCGCTAACCTGTTCCAGAGTTTTTTGCCCTGAGTTGGAGACCGGAAGGTTTGCCCATACATTCGACATGGACGGTCTGTGCGAATCATGGAATACTATCATCAAGTCATGATCTATCGTGATGGAAAATGGCTGCTGCTGACAGTCAGGCGCAGAACACATGGTAGGAGTGGATGAGAGTGAATCTGGCAATTGACTATGATGGAACCATCGCGGACACCAACTCCGAAAAAATTCGATGGATTAGGGAGAATCTGGGGCGCGAGGATGTGCCTCATTGGCTGTGCAACCATACCGAATGTGCACCAATTATCGGCGAAGCTGACTATAGGGCTATGGGAAGTTACGTATATGAACGAGAGTCCACGCTCGCGGCCACTGAAGTGCCGGGTGCATTGGACGCACTGCGCACCCTTTCGGAATCCGGGCACAGACTCTTGCTCTTGACCGCCAGACCTGTCAGAAGACAAGAGTATTCGATGGAATGGCTCCGCGCCCATGGGGTGGAGCATCTGTTTGCCGATGCTCTCAGTTCTCACGACTCCACCAAATCAGCAGTCTGCGAACAGATCGGTGCCCAAATGCTTATTGACGACGACCCGCGTCATGTTAGCGATTTGATCGTGCCCGGATTGCGTCGAGTGCTTCTGCAGTACGGTAGACCGGATGCGCCCGCGGTTCCAGATGGAGTGGAGTTTCGCCGAACTTGGGCTGAAATCATCACCTCATTACAGGAGAACGCCCAATCATGACGCCTTGTTTCTGGAGTAGTTTCTTCTACGAGTTTACACCTGAGGAAGCCATTGATCTCTTTGCGAGCAGACAGTGGGCTGAACTTGAGCTCTCTGATGAACATGGAAGAGCCTTACTCAATCGAGGCCTGCCTGCGACGGTTGGTGCGAACTTCAAGACCTACGCGGCTGACAGAGGAATCTCCTTTCCTCAGGGACATCTCTGGCTGAACTGTGATATCACAGCGCCCAACCATGAGGAGATCGTGACGCAGCTGAAACTGTGGCTCGATCTTTTTTTGGCCTTGGATATCAAAGCAGCCGTCATCCATCCCGGTGGCAAAGCCATGCGCGACGCAGGCGCTTCCGAGAGTGCAGTATTCGAGCAACAAGTCAAGACACTCGGCTCCTTAGTCACCCATGTTCGAGGAACGAAACTGAGTCTTTGTCTTGAGAACTGCAAGTGTGGCATTGAAGAGCTCCTGCCACTTGTCGAGGCAGTGGGAACCGACCACCTGGGAATCTGTCTGGACACCGGTCATCTCAACCGAATCAAGGCCGATCAGGGTGAGTTCATCCGAAGAGCCGGAACGCTGCTCAGGGCGTTGCACATCAACGACAACAACGGCGTGGACGACCAGCATCTGTTCCCCTACGGTTCCGGAAAGGTGAAGTGGGAGGACGTGGTTTCGGCGCTCAAGGAGATTCAGTATCCCCATGCGCTGAATCTGGAAGTTGGGGGCGAACGTCACTGCCCTCACCCGTTGCGCCTGGCAAAACTCGACTACGCCAAGAGATTGCTGGAAGTCATGATCTCCGGATAGGCCAGTCATGTGGTTACCACCCACTTCGCCAACAGGAGCTGGAAATGTTGAACAAGAATGATGTCACGGTTCTCAGAGATCTCGCGCGAGAGGTTGCCCAGATCGCCGAGTCGCCGATTCAGGAGCACAAGCGCGAACTGTGGCGAAATCTCAATGCCCTCAAGCCGTCCCGACCGATGGTCATGATCGATCAGGTGTGCTGGAACGAGATGAACATCGGCGACGAGATGGTTCTTCGATGTGAGGACCCTGAATGTCGCGGATACGAAGTGTATCTCAGGCGCACCCTTTTCCAGTGGAAGCACTTTCCGGTTGATATGGTTGTGGAACCCTTCATCAGGGTACCCAAGGCTGTCCACAATACCGGATTCGGAATTCACGTTCAGGAAAAGGTTGCCGTGATCGATCCCAGCAGTGCTGTCGTAGGGCACAAATTCCTCAATCAGTTTGAAACCGACGAGGATTTGGAAAAGATTCAGACGCCGAAAATTCTCCATGATCCGACTGAAACGGAACGTCGCCTCTCTGCAGCGCATGAGATATTCGACGGCATCCTGGATGTGCGGCTTTGGGGAACTGATCCATCCTATATCTCTCTGTGGGATCCGATCTCCACTTGGATGGGTGTGGAAGGAGCTCTGTATGCTCTCATTGACCGTCCCGAATACATGCACAAACTTGTGGGGCGTCTGACGGATGCGTATCTGAGCATGTTGGATCAGTTGGAAGATCAGGGACTGCTCTGCGAGCCTCAGAGCCTGATCCATTGTACGGGCGCATATACTGATGAACTGCCGGTCGAAGGCTATAACCCGGAGAGACCGCGCACAGAGGATATTTGGGCTTTTGGTCTGGCGCAGATGTTCTCCACAGTTTCACCGCAAATGTTCAAGGAATTCGAGGTGGACTACGCCAGCCGCATCCTCGGGCGCTTTGGCCTGGTCTACTATGGTTGCTGTGATCCGCTCGACGGAAAGATGAACGAAGTGCGCATGATCCCCAAGGTTCGCAAGGTCTCCATGAGCCCATGGGTGAACGAAGAACGAGGCGCTGAGGAGATCGCAACAGAGTTCGTTTACTCACGCAAGCCCAGTCCTGCATTGCTCGCCTGGGATCACTTCAACGTTGACTGTGTTCGGGAGGATCTTCTGGCAACTCGCACAGTCTGCGACAAGTATCACTGCCCACTGGAGTTCATCCTCAAGGACATCAGCAC
>JAKQFZ010001161.1 GCA_029558215.1 Candidatus Omnitrophota bacterium | reverse complement strand
CACCCAGCGAGTCAGTTGCAGCAGGTGTCCACTCAATGGGGGGGTTCGATCCAGAACACCGAGTATCTCTTTGCACTCGACTTTCGTTTCCGGCTCCTGCTCGGTCAGGGAGACGAGGAATCCAATGCGTTCCCTTCGTCCCAAGGGAGCCACGACACGACACCCTTCAAGCGCCTGAGAAGTCAACGACTCGGGCACAAGGTAGGTGAAGACCTGATCCAGCGGTATGTCGAAAGCGACTTGAGCATGCATTCTGTGACGGTGTGTGGAACTCCCACCCTAAGCGGAACCGGTATCACGGTATTTGGGGAGACGTCCCGCCCCCTGACAGTTCGGACACTCGACAGTGAATGTCTTGGTAATGGTCTCCCGTGTTCGTTCCCGACAAACCTGCACGATGCCGAAATCGGAAAAACCGGAGATGTCCGTAACCAGTCGGTCCGCCTTGGTGTGCTTCCGGAACTCTTTGAGCACCTTTTCCTGTTCCCTCTTGGACGACAAGTTGATGAAGTCCACAATGATGATCCCCCCAAAGTTGCGCAGTCGCATGTGGTGGGCAATCTTCTCCGCCGCTTCCAGATTTGTCTTGAGTGCGATCTCTTCGATGTTTTCTCCACGGGTCAACCGTCCCGAGTTCACGTCAACGACTGTGAGAGACTCGACCTCTTCAAAGAGAAGATAACCGCCTGACTGCAAACTGACCTTCTTGCTGAGCGCTTGAGCGATACTCTCCTCAATCCCCATACCCACAAACGGGGAACCAGTTCCTTCATAGAGTTTGACTATCTTGCGCAGCGGAGTTCGGGGTGCCATCAAAGACAGCGTATCCAGCACCTGAACTCGAATCTCCTGCGAGTCCACGATGATCTCGTTGCAGGTCTTGGTCCATTTGTCCCGAAGCACTCGGGGAACAACGCCCAGTTCCTGGAGCAGAAGCTGTGGCTTCTTGCCTTTCTTGAATTCTGCCTGTGCCATCTCCCAAAGTCGAAGCAGGTATTTTGCATCCTGGCAGAGTTCCGACTTGCTGATGCCTTCCGATACGGTTCGGATGATGAAGCCCGTTCCCGGTTTGCGCAGTGGGGTGACAATCTCCTTCAGACGCTTGTGTTCCTTCTCGCGAACAATCTTCTTGGAAACCATCACTCGATTGGTACCCGGCAGAAGAACGAGATAACGTCCCGGGATCGAGAACTTTGTCGTCAAACGACAGCCCTTGTGACCGCGAGGCTCCTTGGCCATCTGCACCAGGATCGGCGTGTCATTTTTGAGAACGTCCTCAATTCGACGAAGGCCCTTCTTGCGTTGCTCCGGAGTCAACATCACATCATCCCAACCGAGAAATCCGTCCCGCTCCAGACCGATGTCCAGAAAAGCCGACTGCAGGGCGGGCAAAACGCGAGTGACCCTGCCTCGGTAGAAATTCCCCACATCACCACCCAATTCCCGTTCTGTGAAAACCTCGACCAATCTGCCGTCTTCGAGCAAGGCGATACGAGTCTCCCGCCGGGATGTATCAATGACAAGCTTGTGCTGCATACTCTCTCCAATTCCTGAGATTTCAACCTATACTAGCACATTGGCGGGGAAAAGAAAGAAACGTTCTAAGGCTATCCCGTCAAACTCAAAAACACTTGACGGTTCACCCCCACGCGCGTGGGGAATACCCTGTAGTCTGAACCAACGCCGTGC
>JAKQFZ010001158.1 GCA_029558215.1 Candidatus Omnitrophota bacterium | reverse complement strand
TGCAGCATAGGAGAAAATAAAAAAACAAGATTGCCCCCCTCCAGAATAGGGATTTTGCGATAGACACAGTAAAGTGCCAACCACCATCCTGAACGGAGCAAAGCGGAGAGAGGAATCGCTCTGATTGCAGCAGCCCTATGCTGAGAAGAGAGATTCCCAGCGGTGTTCCTCCCGAGCACGCCTGCAGGCGCTAACCTGACAGGAATGACCCAATGAGTGGATTCTGGTGGCTATCGCAATAGCCTCAGAGAACAAAGTGATTGTTTTCTGAGTGCATTCCCAGTAATGATCTACCCTAATGACACTCAGTCCAGGAGAAGCGTGTCGTTTTTCGAGCAAGCGTTCAAGGGAGTTGGCATAGTCCACGCGCCCGCAGGTGCCAACCAGCTTGGAATTGAAAGGAAGGAAGGTTCATTGATGCTGAAGTCAGTTGTTATCGCTTTCGTTGTGTTGTTTGCCTGGCGGTCTGTCTTTGCAGATGAGTTTGTTCTGGACGAGTCTCCCGCTGTGGAACGCGAATGGGGCTACCGTCCTTTTGACGGGTCAACTCCTGATCAGAATCCCCCAGGTTTTTCCTGGCGTCCCACGCCTGATGCAGCCTGGTATCATCTACAAATCTCTCGCGACGCATCCTTCGAGAAGGTTGACTACGAGGCCAATCGGCTTCCTTGGTCGGCACATTGTCCGCCGACTGCGCTCAAGCCAGGAACTCTCTACTGGCGATATCGTGCTGCTGGCGAGAAGGAAGGCTCCACCACTCAGCTCACTGGTTGGAGCACCGTTCGATCGTTCACTTTGACCAGGAAGGCCGCCGTCTTTCCTCAACCGACTTCTGAAATGTTGAAGGAGATGATCCCATTGGATCATCCGAGGCTGTTCCTTCGTCCCGAGGATGTTGCCCAAGTCAAGGCACGTTGTGAAGGCGATCTCAAGGAAATCTGGACAGAGTTAGTTGCGTCCGCAGACAAACTCATTGAAAAGCCCCCCGACTCGACGGAGCCTCCTCTGTACCCCGAAGGAACAGTCAGGCTGAGCGAAGTCTGGAAGAATATCTGGTGGGGCAACCGAACCCGAACTGTGGCTGTGGGAAATGCTGCTTCGACATTGGCGTTTGCTTACCGAATTGCTGGTGACGAGAAATACGCGCGGGCAGCGCGGGAGCTGCTTATGGCCTTCTGTGAATGGGATCCAAACGGTGCTACCAACTACCAATACAATGACGAAGCAGGAATGCCCGCGCTCTATCTGCCTGCGAGGGCGTACACCTTTCTTGGAGACTTTCTTACAGAACAGGAACGCTCGCGCGTGATCGAAGTCATGAACATAAGAGGTCGGCATGTCTTTGAGTATCTGACCGGTAATCGGCATCACTGGCGTCCCTATGCCAGCCACAGCAACCGAGCATGGCACAAGATGGGAGAACTGGCGATGGCGTTCTACCACGACATCCCCGAAGCCTCTGTCTGGCTCGACTACGCCATGACCATTTTCTACACAGCCTATCCAGTTTGGGGGGACTCGCAGGGTGGATGGCACGAAGGTACGGCCTACTGGTCGAGCTACATGTCTCGATTCTTCTACTGGGCAGATGTGATGCAGTCCATTCTGAAGATCAACATATACGATCGCCCCTTTTACCATCAAGCGGGGTACTATCCCCTTTATGTGGTGCCACCTGGAACAGGGACTGGCGGATTTGCCGACCAAGCGATTCTGATCAACTCCAAAAGCCTTGCACCTGTGGTGATGGAACTGGCTCAGGGTGCCTCAAATCCTTACTGGTTGTGGTACGCGGAGTCTCAAGGGCATCGGCCAAGTGTCAGTTACCTGAATCTGCTTCGGGCGACGCGAGCGCAGAAACTTGACGCCAGGCCGCCCAGCGATCTTCCCACTTCTCGACTGTTTGAGGGCGTTGGTTTGGCGGCTATGAACACCAACCTGGTTGATGGGAAGGAAAACGTCCAGATTCATTTCAAGAGCAGTCCCTTTGGACGGCAGAGTCATGGCTACAATTCCAACAATGCCTTTCTGCTCAATGTTCGCGGAGAACCGGTCTTCATCCGTAGCGGAAAGCGCGATCTCTACGGCAGCCCGCACCACAGAGAATGGATGTGGGAGACGAAATCCGACAATGCCATTCTCATCAACGGGACGGGACAGATCACTCGCTTGCCCAGTGCGTCGGGGCAGATTACCCATTGGGCGACGTCAAAAACAGTGGACGTTGTGGCAGGGGAGGCGGCGCAGTCCTATCCCGATACACTGACTCGATGGGGACGACGGATCATTTTTCTCAAGCCGAATGTCATTGTCATCCACGATGTGCTGGACGCGACCGCTCCTTCCACGTTTCAATGGATGCTTCATGCGCCCCATCACTCCTTTGAGATCGGGGACAATCAGGTGCTTTGGTCTGGTGAGCCAGGCACCGTTCGAGTTCGGTTCCTTGAGCCGGCGGGTCTTCGGATTTCCCAGTCTGACAAGTTTGATACACCGCTTGCCGACTGGGTTACCTGGAAACAGGAGCAGTATCATCTGACTGCTGATGCTTTTGAGCCAACTGCGCATCGGGAATTCCTGACGCTGACTACCATTGATGACGTGTCGGTTGCCTTCGAGAAGCAATCGTCGAAGGGTGTTACGACTCTTACGCTTGCGATGCCTGACTCCAAAGCAGAGCTGACGCTCGAGCCCAAGCGTTTCAAGGTCTCTACGAAAGGCTTTCGCCGAAGTTTTGCAGACGAATAGACTGCAGAGGAATCATCTCTGTGTCAGAGCAGGTGGAGCCGTCCTTCGCACTCAGCGATCGGAAGAAACAGAGCGCGCTCATGCGGAGACTTGTTCGGTGTGTGAAGGCTCAACATGAGTTGACCCTCGAAGGTTCTAAAGAGCATTGCGTGTCCGCCGTCTTTGGCATAGATCGGTTCGGGATCCTGCAGCCAAGGTCCGTGGATCTCACCCGAAAGCGAGCGTGCCACGCCTGTTGTGTATCCCGTCGCACTGAAACTTGACCACAGCATCAGGAGCGTCCCATTCTTTGTGCGATGAAGAAAGGGGCCATCCGTGACAAGATTGGGTTTCTCAGTCGCACCGTCGGTCTCTTCTGGTTTCAAAACCCAGGGCGCTTCTGACGCACGAAAGAGCAGAATCGGTTCACCCAAAGCCTGATCGAATTCAGGTGACAGGCGAACAGCGCAGATCTCTCCATCGTGAACCTGAATCCATTCATGGCAGAAAACCATCCAAGGGTAGTTGTCTTTGTCAAAGTAAAGAGTGCCGTCGAGGCTTTCCCAGTGAGAGGGTGTCAGGGGTCGCTCGCTGTGCGGAGAGAAAGGGCCTTTGGGACTGTCTGAGACGAGAATCTGGGTGCCGCGGCAGATGTCCTTGGCCTTGAAGCTGGCAAACATGAAATAGCGATCGCTCACGCGATGGACTTCCGGTGCCCAGAAGTTGTGGTCAGACCAGAAATCCTTTGGTGGCCGAAATGCTGGAAGAGGCCCTTTCCAGTGCTTCAAATCTGTGCTGGTAAACACATCAAAGCCGACACCCGGGGGTCCCCAGCAGTTCACGTCCGTTGTTCCATAGAGGTAGTAGCGTTTCTCTTGCTCGATTGGCACTACGAAAGGATCGCGAATCTGAATGTCACCGGTCTTCTTCATAGATGAAGGACTCTCTTTCTCATCAACAGCCTTGGAACCCAACGACTTCATCAACCATGGTCAGGTAGTTCTCGAGAGGAACATAACTCGGAATTGAGTTGCCGGAACCGAGCGCGTAGCGACCCTTCGCACCACAGGTCTCCAAGAGAAAGCGAACCCTCTGACGCACTTCTTCTAGTGTTCCCGATGAGAGGGTATTGACATCAACTCCACCCAGTATTGCGATACGACTGCCGTACTTCTCCTGGAACTTCTCTACAGGGATGATGGCATCTTCATAAGAGTGTTTGCCGTCTATCTTCACCGTCTCGATCAGGTCTTCCATGATGGACTCCAGACAACCACAGGAATGAAGGAAATACCGGAGTCCCTTCTGGTGAGCCATCTCGGCGAAGCGTTGATGCCAGGGCAGGCAGTACTCACGGAGCGACTGAGGCGCAATCAGCGTTCCCGACCGAAATCCCATATCGTCCCCTGGAAAGATGGCAACGACGCGATCCAGTTCGACCAGGTGCCGATAGAAGCCAGTGAAGAGTTCCCCGAGTCTGTCTGTCACGGCTCTGACCAATTCAGGGTTGTCAAACAAGGCAAAAGCCAAGCCCTCATAGGACATGAGATAGGAGAGGTGCTCATAGATGCCTCCCGCGTGGCAGGTCATCAGACCCATGCCTTCGGGCAGGTGTGAGTTGATGTACTCGTAGGGGAAGAAGTCCATCTTTTCAACTTCAGGCCAGGGATACTTCTCAAACTCTTCCCATGTGGTGATCATTCCCTGGTGCTCATCCACCCAGCCTCGCTGCTTATCCGAACCGGTGTCCTTTGTGATTAGACGATGCATGGGGAAGGGAAGACTTGTCTCAAAGCGGACAAAGTCATATCCCATCCGGTGCCAGAAACAGATGAAGTTGTCCAGATAACTCTCAAGCGTTGAACGATCAACAGGATCAACCCACGGACGTTCGAGCAAGTCTCGCAGGATTGGTTTCATCAGCGTGTCGTCCACCAGGTATTCAACGAGCGGAGGTTTCGAACCCTCTGCGCGACCCGTGAGGATCCCGATAAATCGTTCGGCATATGGTTTCGGCTGACGAAGAGGAATGTTGTTCAACTTCATTCTTGACTCCAAGTTATCTGCCATACTCCAAGGCAGTTTCGATGAACGTTCTATAGTTGTCCTCGGTTTTTTTGGCAAGTGGGATGTTAATTGGTGCAGCGGTCGGCATGATGACATAGCCACCTCCGACTTTCGCCGCGTTCAGACACTCACGGACAGCCTGCTGCACCTGCTCTGTGGAGCCGTGCTCCAGAAGCTTCAACTGAAGGTTCCCGAAAAGACAGACTCTTGAACCAATGCGCTTCTTGATTTCGCTCAGTGCAATATCTCCGTCTGGTGGCGCTTCACAAGGATCCAGACCGTCTGCTCCTGTCTCGGCGATCATCTCGAGAACACGACCTACCTTTCCGTGGCAGTGAAGACGTGCCTTGGCACCTTTGCTGTGGATGAGTTCTACCATCTCTTTCACATAGGGTACAACG
>JAKQFZ010001111.1 GCA_029558215.1 Candidatus Omnitrophota bacterium | reverse complement strand
TCGATGTTTTCAACCCCTTCAGCGGAGTTCTGCCGAACAGGAGCGATAGAGCCTTAGATGAGTCTGAACTGAAGGAGAGGTATGGTCTCAACCCGTCACAGATTGATGGCTTCAGGGGGATTCTGGAGTGTCGTCCTGTCGGACTGCTGCAGGGGCCGCCTGGAACAGGAAAGACCAGGTTTATTGGCTCCCTAGTCCACTACGTGCTGACAAGGGGCATAGCACGAAACGTTCTGGTCGCGAGTCAATCGCACGAGGCTGTAAACAACGCTGCTGAGGCTATATTGAAGTTGTTCGGGGCCGATCGAGACTCCTTGAGCATGATTCGCGTGGGTAAAGAAGGATCTGTATCGGAGGTTCTCAGGCCATATCACGTTGCAACGGTTGAGAAAGCATATAAAGACCGCTTCGCTGCAACTCGAGAGTCTCGAATGAAGATCGCGGCCCGGGCCTTGGGGATCGGTGACCACGAATGCGAAGCGGTGACATATTTTGAAGACGCCATTCGTCCAGTATTGGCGAGAATCTCAGAGCTTGCAGATGAGGACGAGGAGTTGGCGCGTGTTGATGCGCTCAAACTCACCGTTGAGCAGATGCTTCTGGTGCGGGAAATTGATTGTGACTTGTCCGAATCCGATCCGGTGGAGATCGAAGCGGAAGTTTCGACTCTCTATTTTTCCAAATTCCCAGCATCCCAAGCGAGCAGGATCGAGCGTCTACGTCACGTCGCTGATCTGGTACGCGATGTTGTTGGTGGTGTCTCGACCTGGCAGCGGAGCTTCGAGACATTTCTCGCTGGGACACGTCAGGTTGTGGCTGGCACCTGCGTTGGGCTGGGACGAGAGTCGTTAGGATTGATGAAGACCGCTTTTGACTTGGTAATAGTAGATGAGGCGGCACGTTGCACTCCCAGCGAACTGGCTGTGCCAATCCAAGCAGGAAAATGGGTGGTTCTCGTTGGCGATCATGCTCAGTTGGAGCCCCTACACCCAACTGATGTCGTTGAGATGCTTGCGGAGGAGATCGAGGTTCCGCGGCATGAAATCGTTAAGAGCGATTTTGAGCGAGTATTCGAATCCGGGTATGGACGAAACGCTGGCTTCACTCTAAAGAAGCAGTATCGTATGCTGCCGCCTATCGGGCGGCTTGTTTCTGGCGCCTTCTACGATCGCGGCCTCCAGCACGGAAGAGAAAAGCCACAAATTCCGGATCATGTTGTTCCGTCTGTTCTAGGTAAGCCTCTTGTCTGGGTTAGTACGGACTCGTTGGGAGCAGAGGCCTATCAAAGGCCCGGATCCTCGCGTCCGGGCAGTCTGCAGAACCCGGTTGAAGCGGACGTTATTGTTTCCCTGTTGAGGCAATGGTCAGAGCACGAGGCACTGCTTGAATGGATGGACAAGCGGTCAGAGGACGAGCA